>DAHWBL010000301.1 GCA_027323595.1 Acetobacteraceae bacterium
CCCAGAATATCGGTGTGCACATAAGGAAAATGCCCCATGTCGAGAAAATTCTCGACGATCCGCCCGGCCGAGCTGCGGATCGCCACCCAGCCGCACACCACCACCCGCCGGTCTGCTTCCGCCGCCTCGGCAATCTCCACCAGGGCGCGCGCCGGTCGTCCCAAACTGGTGAAGATGCAGCCATACCGCTCGATCACCGGCAAATCGCGCGCCGCCGAGACGGCGCGTGCCACGCCCAATTCGTCGCGCCAAACCCTCACCTCATGGCCCAGCAAAATCTGCCTGCGCGCCGTGCTGTCCAGCGTCGCCGCGCTGTCGATCGCATACCAGTCGTCGAGCGCCACCGGATCATCGCACGGCCTCACGCGCCCGCCTCCGTTCTGGCGCGCAGATCGCGCAGAAAAAAATCCATCTCCGCGGCCAGGCCCGCATGCTCGGCGGCAAGCGTTGCGTGCAGCACCGTCTCGCACGCACCCACCTGCTGAACCGCAACGACAAGCCCGTCCGGCAGCCCAGCCGCGATGGCCGATCGCACCGTGGCGACCGGCGCGAGCAGTGTCATGCTGCGCAGCGGCCACGCGGTCGCATCCGCCTGCGGTCCGCAATCATCCTTTTCCAGACTGACAAAAATCACCGCCCCCGCCTCCGCGCAGAAAAAGGTGCCGACCCGCGCTGACGCGCCGATCCGCCCATCCGGATGCGCCGGCATCAGCCGACATGCGCCGCCGGCATCGAACCGCCAGCCGTGATACAGACAGCCAAGCCGGTCGCCGCGCACGAACCCGCGCGACAGGCGCATGCCGCGATGCGGACAGCGATCCTCCCACGCATGCAGCGCGCCACCTTCCTCGCGCCAGACAACGATCTCGCGATCCTGCACGATCGTGCCAAGCGTCGTGCCCGCCGGCACGTCGCGCGACAGCGCGACCGGAACCCACATGCTCATGCCGCCCCCGCGATCAGCTCGGCGGCGCGCTCGGCGATCATGATGGTGGGCGCGTTGGTGTTGCAGCTCGGAATGGTCGGCATCACCGACGCGTCGGCCACGCGCAGGCCACGCACACCACGCACCCGCAATGCCGGATCGACCACCGATGCATCATCGCTGCCCATGCGACAAGTGCCGCAGCAGTGAAAAAACGTGTCCACCGTCCGGCGAATGAATTCCACCCGCTCCGCATGGTCACGCAACGCCACCAGCGGACGCACGATGTGCCGCGCGAGCGGCGACTGTCCAGCGAGTTCCTCGATAAATTCAACCGACTCGACAAGTGCGGCGAGGTCCGCCGGGTCCGCCAGATAATTCGGCTGAATCTCCACCGGCGCTGCCGGGTCGGCGCTGGCCAGGCGGACAAATCCGGTGCTGCGGCTGCGCATCAGCCCCGGCGACAATGCGAAAACCGGAGCATCCGCGGGCAATTCTCGTGCGAGCCCCGCGCCGGCATGCGCGCCCTGGACAAAAAATCCATGCAGGTCCGGCCGGTCAGACGCCGAGCTGCACCAGTTCAGCAACACCCCGCCGCCCTGGTCGCGCACCGGCCCCAGCGGCGCGGTGGCGATGAAATTCATCCCGCACAGCAAAGGATGATCCTGCAACCGGTCCCCCACACCCGGCGCATCGACCCGCGCCTGGATGCCCAGCCGCCGCAACGCCCGCGCATCGCCGATGCCCGAGCGCATCAGCAGCACCGGCGAACCGATCGCGCCGGCGGCAAGGATCACCTCGTGGCGGGCGCGTGTCTGCCGCGTCCGCCCGTCGAGCCGGTGGCGAACACCCACGCAGCGGTCACCCTCCAGGACCAGATCGGTCACGAGGGAGTCAGTCACAACCACCAGATTAGGCCAATCCCGCGCCGGATGCAGATAGCCGCGCGCGGCACTCCAGCGCTGGCCGTTGCCGATCGACAGATTGGGGTGGCAGGCGCCGAAATTGCTTTCGCCGTTCAGATCCTCGATGGTCGGCACGCCCATCCGCGCGGCCGCGGCGGCAATGTCGGCGGCGATCGGATGCGGGTCTTGCGGCAGCTCGATGCGCAACGGTCCGCCAGCCCCGCGCCAGGCGCTCGCCCCGCCCTGCCAATCCTCGGATCGGCGAAAACACGGCAGCAGCGCAGCGAAGTTCCAGCCGGTGGCGCCATCGCGCTCCCACTGGTCGTAATCATCCGCATGGCCGCGATACCAGATCATCGCGTTGATCGAGCTGCTGCCGCCCAGCACGCGCCCGCGCGGAATGGGAATGGCCCGCCCCAGCGCGTGCGGTGCCGGCGCATAGACATGCCCCCAGTCGAACGCGCTGCCGCACAGGCTGGTCCAGGCCGCAGGATCAGCGATCGCGCCAACCCCGACATCGCTCGGCCCCGCCTCGATCAACAGAACCTCGCAGGCCGGATTTTCCGCCAGACGCCGCGCCAGCACCGCCCCGGCCGACCCACCACCGACGATCACATAGTCAAAAGATGATGCCAGCATCATCAACTCGCCAAAAGCCGGTTCATCGCGGCACGATGGCGCCCGAGCAGGTCGGCCATGTCGCACCGAACGAGCCGGCCCTGTGCGATCACCTGCCGACCATGAATGATCGAATTGTCCACCTTGAACGGACCACACATCACAAGGGCCGCCAGCTTATCCCGATCGGCGCCGGCAAGAGCAAGCTGGTTGAAATCCACCGAGATGATATCAGCACATTTCCCCGGCGCGATCTGCCCGATATCGTCGCGCCCGAGCACCGCCGCACCGCCGCGCGTGGCCATCTCTAGCGCCCCGCGCGCGCTCAGCGCACCGGTGCTGCCGCCAAACCCACCGCGCCCGCCAGGCGCCTCGGACAGATAGCGCGCCGGTGCCGCGCGCTGGAGAAACATCGCCATGCGGGCTTCAAGAAACATGTTCGACGTGTCGTTCGACGCGGTGCCGTCCACCCCCAGCGCGACCCGCACGCCGGCCTCGCGCATCTGCCTGATCTTGGCGATGCCCTGGCCGCAACGCATGTTCGCCGAAGGGCAGTGCGCAACCCCGGTGCCGGTCTGCGCGAACAGATCGATCTCGCTGTCATCAAGAAAAATCGCATGCGCGAACCACACGTCCGGCCCGATCCAGCCGACCGATTCCGCGAACCCGACCGAGCGCATGCCATAGATTTCGCGGCAGTAGATTTCCTCGTCCAGCTCCTCGGCCAGATGCGCATGCAGCCGCACGCCCTCGAAGCCGCGTGCAAGGCTCGCCGCATCGCGCATCAATTCCGGCGTCACCGAAAAAGGCGAGCATGGCGCAAGAATGATCCGCGTCATCGCGCCATGCGCGGGATCGTGATAGGTCTCGATCAGGCGCTGCGCATCGCGCAGGATCGCTGGCTCGGTCTCGACGCAACTGTCCGGCGGCAGCCCCCCCGCACTCTGCCCGCGCGACATCGCCCCGCGCGCCGCATGAAACCGCAGCCCCATCGCGGACGCCGCGGCGATCTCCGCATCGATCGTGCAATCGTTCGGCAGAATATAGAGATGATCCGAACTGGTGGTGCAGCCCGAGAGCATCAGCTCGGCCATCGCCACCCGCGCGGACGCATCGATCGCCGCCTCATCGAGCTTCGCCCAGATCGGATAGAGCGTGCGCAGCCAGACAAAAAGCTCGTCATCCTGCACCATGACGCGGGTCAGATTCTGGTACATATGATGATGGGTGTTCACCATCCCCGGCATCACCACATGCCCCGACCAATCGAGCACCTGGTCGGCCTGTGCGTCGGCAAGCTCGGCGGTGGTGCCGACACGCGCGATCA
>DAHWBL010000306.1 GCA_027323595.1 Acetobacteraceae bacterium
TGCATGGCTGGAGCAGAAAAGATTCGAATTGGCGGGCGCGAGCCCGCCTCGGCAACATCGTCCCGCGGATGGGGCGATGTCGTGGCGCACCTCGCCGCGAACACCAGCGGCCCGGCACTCATCGCCGCGCCGTTTCGGGCCACGCGGGATGCGCGCGGCACCAACAGACGTTTCGTCTGAGGGAGTAAGTTGACGATGGCAGACAAGTCACTTTCTGGTCTGAACGAGGCAGAAGCCAAGGAATTCCACGGACTTTTCATGACGGGATTCATCATTTTCACGGTGATCGCGATCATTGCCCACTTCCTGGTCTGGCAGTGGCGTCCGTGGCTTCCTGGTGTCAACGGCTACAGCATGTTGCTCGACGGCGTGAAGACCTACGCCGGCGTTGCAACATCGCTTCTGGCATAGGGAGTCGAGAGCGATGTGGCGCATCTGGATGCTTTTCGACCCCCGCCGCGTGCTGGTCGCGTTGGCTGGTTTCCTGTTCGTCCTGGCTTTGCTGATCCACTTCATCCTGTTGAGCACCGACCGCTTCAACTGGATCGAAGGGCCGCATGCGAAGCCGATGGCGACGCAAATGGCACCGGCCCCGAAATAGCGGGGCTGGCGCACGAGGACGGAAGCGGGCGCGCGCTGGGATGTCCAGGGCGCGTCCGCGACCCCGAACAACGCGCCGGCCACATCGCGCCGGGCGGAGGAGACGAACATGGCGATGCTGAGCTTTGAACAGAAATACCGCGTTCGTGGTGGCACCCTGATCGGGGGCGATCTGTTCGATTTCTGGGTTGGTCCGTTTTATGTCGGCTTCTTCGGCGTCACCACCATCTTCTGCTCGGTTCTTGGCACCGCGCTGATCGTCTATGGCGCGGTGTTGCAGGGCGAGGCCAATATCTGGCGCATCAGCATCGCGCCACCCGACATCAGCTACGGTCTTGCCTTCGCGCCGCTCAAGGCGGGGGGGCTGTGGCAACTGATCACCATGTGCGCGATCGGCGCGTTCGTTTCGTGGGCGCTGCGACAGGCCGAGATCGCGCGCAAGCTGGGCATGGGGATGCATATCCCGTTCGCCTATTCGTTCGCGGTGTTCGCCTATATCACGCTGGTGGTGATCCGCCCGGTGCTGATGGGGGCGTGGGGATTTGGATTTCCCTACGGTATTCTCAGCCATCTCGACTGGGTGTCCAACACCGGATACCAGTATCTGCATTTCCATTATAATCCGGCGCACATGCTCGCGGTGAGTTTCTTTTTCACCACCGCGCTCGCGGTCGGGCTGCATGGGTCGCTGGTGCTGTCCGCGCTCAATCCGCGGGCGGGCGAGACGGTCAAGACCGCCGAGCATGAGAACAGCTATTTCCGCGATGCGGTCGGCTATTCGATCGGCACGCTGGGGATTCATCGTCTCGGTTTGTTTCTGGCGCTGTCTGCGGCGTTCTGGAGTGCGATCTGCATCGTCATCAGCGGTCCGTTCTGGACCGGCGGCTGGCCGCAATGGTGGGACTGGTGGCTCAATCTGCCGATCTGGCATTAGGGGGACACGGACATGGCCGAATATCAGAACATATTCACCCAGATACAGGTTCGCGGCCCGGCCTATCCGGGCACCCCGGTTGCCGACAGCGACGAGCCGCGCGGCGTGGCGACCGGATTTGTGCATCTTCTGGGGCGCATCGGCGACGCGCAGATCGGCCCGCTTTATCTCGGTTATTCGGGGGTCATCTCGCTGATCTGCGGCTTCATCGCCATCGAGATCATCGGGCTGAACATGGCGGCACAGGTGAACTGGTCGCCGGTTCAGTTCGTGCGCCAACTTCCCTGGCTGGCGCTGGAACCGCCGCCACCGGCCTATGGCCTGCACATCCCGCCGCTCGCGCAGGGCGGATGGTGGCTGATGGCGGGATTTTTCCTCACCACCGCGATCCTGGCCTGGTGGTGGCGGATGTACAGCCGTGCGCGCGCGCTCGGGCTTGGCACCCACACCGCCTGGGCCTTCGCCTCGGCGATCTGGCTGTATCTGGTGCTGGGCTTCATCCGTCCGATCCTGATGGGAAGCTGGGGCGAGGCGGTGCCGTTCGGCATTTTCCCGCATCTGGACTGGACCGCGTCGTTCTCATTGCGATATGGAAATCTGTTCTACAACCCGTTCCACATGCTCTCGATTGCGTTTCTTTACGGCTCGGCCTTGCTGTTTGCCATGCACGGCGCGACCATTCTGGCCGTGGGCCGCTATGGCGGGGAGCGCGAGATCGAGCAGGCGGTGGATCGGGGCACCGCGGCCGAGCGTGCCGCGCTGTTCTGGCGCTGGACCATGGGCTTCAACGCCACCTTCGAATCGTGGCATCGCTGGGGCTGGTGGTTCGCGGTGCTGACCCCGCTGGTTGGCGGCATCGGCATCCTGCTCACCGGAACGGTGGTGGATAACTGGTATCTGTGGGGCGTGAAGCATGGCATCGCGCCGGGCTATCCGGCGGTCTGGGGCAGTGTCATCGATCCTTCGACCTTGCCGGGAGCACCGAAATGAAAAGCAATCTCGGCTTTGGCTTCACCTTCGGTGCGATCGGGCTGGTGATCGCGATTTTTCTGGCCATCGCGATGATCGCGGGGTTCGAGCGGCCGCCGGTGCAGACCGCGCAGGGGGGCTATCGCGGCACCGGCATCGACGAGATCTACAACCCGCGCACGCTGGCGCGGCTGCATGCGGCCAATGTGGTTCCCGCGTCGTTGCCGCAGCTTCCCGCCTCGGGGCCCAAGGCTGGCGCGGTCTACAAGAACGTGAAGGTGCTGGGCGATCTGTCGGTGGGCGAGTTCACCCGGCTGATGGCCTCGATCACCACCTGGGTCGCGCCGACGCAGGGCTGCGCCTATTGCCACAACACCGCCAACATGGCCGATGACGGGCTGTACACCAAGGTCGTCGCGCGGCGGATGATCCAGATGACGCAACACGTCAACGCCGACTGGAAGCAGCATGTCGCGGCCACCGGTGTTACCTGCTTCACCTGCCATCGGGGCAATCCGGTGCCTTCGCAGACCTGGTTCTCCGCGCAGGACCAGACGCATGGCGCGTTGCAGGCCGATCCGGGCAAGAACCTGGTCGCGCCGGCGGCCGGCGACAGCTCGCTGCCCGGCGATCCGTTCACGCCGTTTTTGAAGGACGCCGCCAACATCCGGGTGCAGGCGACCACCGCGCTGCCGCAGGGTGATGCCGCGACGATCAAGAACGCCGACTGGACCTATGCGCTGATGATGCACATGAGCAGCGCGCTCGGGGTGAACTGCACCTATTTCCACAACACGCGCTCGTTCGGTGACTGGTCGCAGAGCACGCCGCAGCGGGTGACGGCCTGGTATGGCATCCGCATGGTGCGCGACCTCAACGCCGATTATCTGGGGCCGCTCACCGCCACCTTCCCGCAGGCGCGGCGCGGGCCGGGCGGGGATGTGGCGAAGGTGAACTGCGCCACCTGCCACCAGGGGGTGTACAAGCCGCTGTTCGGGGTCGGCATGGCCGCCGGCTTCCCTGAATTGCAGGCGCCATCGGGTGGGCACTGAGGCGGGGCGGGGCGTGCGCGCTGCCCTGCCGCAGGGTTGCCGGTGCGCCGGGGGGCACGCTACATCGGGGGAAACCCTGGAGGAACGTCATGCCCTGCACTCTCACGCGGCTGCTCGCCGCCAGCATTGTCGCGCTCGTCGGCGCCGGTCCGCGGGCCG
>DAHWBL010000307.1 GCA_027323595.1 Acetobacteraceae bacterium
CCGGGTTGCCTCCGCCTGGAAGCGCGCGACCTCCTCCTGGGCGGCGAGCGATTCGACGGCGCGGCGGTTGGCGCCGAACACGTCCACCACATAGGAAATGCCGAGCTGGCCGGTGACCAGCGTGTAGTACGGGTTGCCCGAGGCCGCGGCTGGCGCGAGCGCGCCGACGGCGGTGAGATTGGAGGATGCGCCGAGCCCGGCCGAGAGCGTTGGCAGATAATAGCCGCGCTGCGCGGCGGTGAGTGCGGATGCCTGGCGCAGCGCGGCCTGTGCGGCGTCCAGGCCAGGATTGTCGGCGAGCGCCTGGGTGACCAGCGCATCGAGCGCGCGGCTGTTGTAGGCGCGCCACCATTGGTCGGAAAGTTCGGCGTGTGGGTCGAAGCTTTGCGCGACCCGCTCAGCCGTGGCGGTTGGCGTGGTTGGGGCGGTGGGGCCGAAATTCTGCGCGGCGGGTGCGGCGGGGCGTTCGAAATCCGGCCCCACCGCGCAGCCGGCGAGCAGCGCGGCGAGCAGCGCGATGATGAGGCGGGTGGTGCTCATGGCTCCGGCTCCGTCGGGACGGGAGCGGGGGGCGGGAGGCCACGGCGCGAAAAACTGTCGATCAGAACGGGAAGAACGATGAGGATCAGGATCGGTGCGAGAAGAATGCCGCCGACCACGACCAGCGCGAGCGGCTTTTGCACCTGGCTGCCGATGCCGTTCGACAGGGCGGCGGGCAGAAGCCCCACGCAGGCGACGATGCAGGTCATCAGCACCGGGCGCATCTGGGTGTGGCAGGTGCGGATGATCGCGTCGGCGCGAGCGAGCCCGGATTCGATCATGGTGTTGTAGTAGGTGATGACGATGATGCCATCCATCGCGGCGATGCCGAACAGCGCGACGAAGCCGATGGCGGCGGAGACACTGAACGCGGTGCCGGTGATGAACAGCGAGAAGATGCCGCCCACCATCGCCATCGGGATCACGCTGGCGGCGAGCAGCATGTCGATCACCGAGCTGAAATTGGCGAACAGGAGCAGGCAGATGAGGCCGAAGGACAGCGGCACGATGATCGATAATCTGCTGATGGCGTCTTCGAGGTTTCCGAATTCGCCGACCCACTCCAGCCGGTAGCCGCCGGGCAGGACCAGCTTGCGCGCCACCGCGCGCTGGGCGTCCAGAACCGTGGTGCCGAGGTCGCGACCGCGGACGCTGAACTTGATCGGCAGATAGCGTTTCTGTCCCTCGCGATAGATGAACGACGCGCCCGAGGCGAGGCCGACGGTGGCGACATCGGCGAGCGGGACCATCATGGTGCCGCCCGAGGCGGTGGCGACGCCGATCGGAATGCGCCTGATGGCGTCGAGACTGTTGCGATCCTGCGGACGCAGCCGGACGATGATGGGAAAATTGCGGTCCGCCCCGCGCTCATACAGGCTGCCGGCCTGGGTGCCGCCGATCGCCGCGGCGATGGTGGCGTTGATGTCGCCGGGTTGCAGGCCATAGCGCGCGGCCCGCAGACGGTCGATGTCGATGCGCACGGTGGGCTGGCCGAGCGAGCGCAGCACCGCCAGATCGGTGATGCCTGGCACCTCGCCCATGATGGCGGCGATGCGCGAGGCGGTGGCCTCCAGCGTGGGCAGGTCGTCGCCGAACAGCTTGACGGAGTTCTCGCCTTTCACGCCGGAGGCGGCTTCCTCGACATTGTCCTCGATGTTCTGGGAGAAGTTGAAATCGACGCCAGGAAAGCGGTCCTCGAATTCGGCTTGCAACTGCGCGGTCAGTTTTTCCTTGGTCAGGCCGGCTGGCCATTGGCCGAAGGGTTTGAGGGGGACGAAGAACTCGGCGTTGAAAAATCCGGTCGCGTCGGTGCCGTCATCGGGGCGGCCGTGCTGGGAGACCACGGTGATCACCTCGGGGTGCGCGCCCAGGATGGCGCGGATGCCGTCCACCGTGGCGTTGCCGGCCTCCAGCGACACCGAGGTGGGCATGGTCGCGCGGATCCAGAAATTGCCTTCCTCAAGCTTGGGCAGAAATTCGAGGCCAAGGCCGCGCACCGCCAGGATCGCTGCCACGCCAAGCAGAATCGCGAAGCAGCCGACGATGAGGCGCTGCCTCAGGGCGGCGCGGAAGATCGGTTCGTAGAGCCGGTGCAGCCAGCGCACCACCGGCGTGTCGGCTTCCACCACCGGGCCGCGCAGCAGCAGCGCGCTCAATGCCGGGGCGATGGTGAAGGTGGCGATCAGCCCGCCGGCGAGGGCGTAGGCGTAGGTCCTGGCCATCGGGCCGAAGATGTGGCCTTCCACGCCGCTCAGCGTGAACAGCGGCACGAAGGCGGCGATGATGATGGCGGCCGAGAAGAAGATGCCGCGGCTCACCTCCACCGCGGCGAGGGCGATGACGTTGTAGGTGCCGCGAAACCCGGTG
The DNA here is from genome assembly GCA_027323595.1 of Acetobacteraceae bacterium. Taxonomy (GTDB): domain Bacteria; phylum Pseudomonadota; class Alphaproteobacteria; order Acetobacterales; family Acetobacteraceae; genus CAIVDX01. The sequence goes on from DAHWBL010000307.1 coordinate 2,407, forward strand.
GGGGCGAGCGATTGTGACGCCTGCGGGGCGTTGACGAAGCGCTGGTCGCGCGGCTGGGCGAGACGGCGGAAGATGTTTTCCACCATGATCACGGTGGCATCGACGATCAGGCCGAAATCGATGGCGCCGACCGAGAGCAGATTGGCGCTCTCCCCGCGCAGCACCATCAGCGCGATGGCGAAACACAGCGCGAACGGAATGGTTGCCGAGGTGATGCAGGCGGTTTTGAGATTGCCGAGGAAAATCCACTGGATCAGGAAAATCAGCGTGATGCCGATCAGCATGTTGTCCAGCACCGTGCGGGTGGTCAGCGCGATCAACTGCGAGCGGTCATAGATCGGCTCGATGCTGACGCCTGGCGGCAGGATGTTGTCGTGGGTGATGCGCGCGACCTCCTGCTCCACGCCCAGGATGGTTGGTGTGCTGCGCGCGCCCCGGCGCATCAGCACGATGCCCTGGACGATGTCGTCGTCGTTGTCGCGCCCGGCGATGCCCAGGCGCGGCAGGTTGGAGACGGTGATGGTGGCGACATCGCGCAGCAGCACCGGCGCGCCGTTGTTGGCGCTGACCATGGTGTCGGCCAGCGTGTCCATGTCCTGGATCAGGCCGATGCCGCGCACGATCGCCGCCTGCTCGCCGAAATTGATGGTCTGCGCGCCGACATTGATGTTGGAGTTGTTCAGTACGGTGAGAATCTGCTGCAAGGTGACGCCGTGCGCGAGCAGCCGGTTCTGATCGACCGCGACCTCATAGGCCTTGGTCTTGCCGCCCCAGCCGGTGACGTCGATCACGCCGGGCACGGCCTTGAACCGGCGCTGGAGAATCCAGTCCTGGATGGTTTTCAGATCGAGCGAGGAATAGCCCGGCGGACCCTTCACCTGGTAGCGGTAGATTTCGCCGATCGGGCTGTCGGGCGAAATCTGGGGGCTCACGCCGGCGGGCAGGCCGCTGACCTGGGTGAGCTGGTTGATCACCCGCTGCTCGGCTTCCTCGTAGGTGAAATCATAGGTGAACTGAATCTTGATGTCCGACAGGCCGAACAGCGAGATCGAGCGGATGGCGGTGATATGGGGGATGCCGGCCATCTGGATCTCGATCGGGATGGTGACGTAGCGCTCGATCTCCTCGGCGGACTGGCCCGAATTCTGCGCGATCACCTCGACCATCGGTGGCACCGGGTCGGGATAGGCCTCGATGTTGATTTCGTGAAAAGCGAAGATGCCGGCGGCGAACATGGCGAGCAGCAGCAGCAGCATGAGCCACGGTTGACGCAGCGACAGGAAGATCAGGCGGTTCATTGCGGGCCCCGCTCGTCAGTTCGGGTCGGCGGCGCGGTCGATGAACACGGCCCCGCTGGTCACCACCTGGTCGGTTTCGGCGAGGCCGCCCAGAACCTCCAGCATGCCGTCCTGAAGGATGCCGTAGGTGATCGGGCGAAGGGCGAGAAGGTGGCTCGCCGGATCGGCGCGCCAGACATGCGCGCTCTGCCCCTCATAGACCACGGCCTGCTCGGGCACCGCCAGATGGTCGCCCGCGTCGGCGCCGATGATGGTGAAGCTGGCGAACATCTGCGGCTTCAGCGCGCCGTCGGGGTTGGCGATCTCGGCGCGCACCGGCAGGCGGCGCAGCGACGGGTCCATCGCGGGGGCGATATAATTGATCCTCGCATCGAAAACCCGCCCCGGATAGGCGAGCGCGCGCACGGCCACGCGGTCACCCGGATGCACCAGGGCCGCGTCCTCCTCGCGCAGGTTCGCGACCAGCCAGATCCGTGACAGATCGGCGATGGTGAACAGCGCGGTGGTGCCGCCGGTGGCCGCCGAGATGATGTTCTGGCCGGGTCCGAGCGCGCGGGTGAGAATGGTGCCGCTGATCGGCGCGGGGACGATGATCTGCGCGTCAAAGCTGGTGCCGGGCGGCGCGCTTTGCATCGCGGCGATCTGTTCGGGGGAGCGGCCGAGGATGCGCAGCCGGTTGCGCACCGCGCCGAGGGCCACGCCGGCGCTGGCCACACTCGCCTGCGCGCCGGCCAGATCGGCCTGCGCCTGTTGCCAGTCCTTCAGCGCGCCGCCCTGGGCGAGATACAGATCGTGCGCGCGTTTTTCGGCGACGGTGGTGAGTTGCAGCTGCGCGCGCGCGGTGGCCAGCGTGGCCAGGGCCGCGGTGAGATCGTTCTGCGCCTGCACGAATTCGCTCGCCGCGACGACGAATAACGGCGCGCCCTGGTCCACGTGCTGGCCGGGTTCTGCCATCACCCGCGTGACGACGCCCGAGACGGGTGAGTAGACGGCGGTGGTGCGGTCATCGCTGGCCGCGATCAGCCCGTCGGTGCGTTCGCTGTGGTGGAAGCTGAAGCGGCGCACCGGGGCGACGTGCAGCCCCGCCCATTGCGCCTCGGTGGGGGCGAAGCTGTCGGTCGGCGTGGCGGCGACGGGCGGGGGCGGGCTGTGATGATGCGGGCGACCGGTGAGAACGAACACGACGGCAACGACCGCGACCACCAGCGACGTGGCGATGATCCAGCGCCGGGAGCGTGCCCTTTGGGGTGGGGTGGTTGGGTTGGTCATCTGGGTCCACTCCGCGAGGCGGCACGATCGCGCGATCGGTTGGCGCCGCCACCGGATCGGGATCGGGCGCCCTTACCTGATTTTGACGGCAAAGCAAATGGTGACAATTTCATGACGCGGGCTCGCGGTTCTGGCCGGGTAAAGCTCTAGAAATGCAGGATCAGATCGGCGGCCCCGATCAGCGTGTGGTTGGTGGTGCCGCCGTTGAATGCCTTCGCGCCGTTGGATCGGTAGTAGCCGATTTCGGGGCGCATCTCGACCTGCGGCGAGAACCAGTGCTGCCAGCCCAGGGAGATGTCGTAATAGGTGGCGGCGGTGCCGGTGCGCTGGCCCTGGGGGTCGTCGTAAAGCTCGGGGCGCAGCGAGAAATTATTCAGTGGGTCTGGTGAATAATTGATATAGGCAAGCATGCCGACGGCGTAGGCATTGCAGCGCAGGGTGTTGGGGTTGTTGCAGTTCGCGCCGTTGGGGGCGTTGTGGGCGATGAATTGCGGCGAGAACGGGGTGCCCCCGCCGAGGAACGCGTTGACCGCGGTTTGGTTGTAGCTGCCGTTGTTGTTGACGTAGCCGAGGACGTTTGGAACGCCGTTTTCGTGGATGTCATAGAATTCGGTGGAGATATGCCACTGGTCGTTGAATTTGTGATAATAGGTGAAGCCGTACCATTGCACATTGTTGTAGCCCCACTGGCCGCCGTTGATCGCGTCGGCGCAGGGATAGATGTTGTCGCGCCCGTCGTTCCAGGTGATGCGCGCGCAGGCGGTGTAGGATGGGACCGCGCCGGGGTCGATCGGAAAATGGCTGCCTGGGTAAAGAGCGTTGCCGGGCATCTGGTTGGTCTGGGTTTGCCAGGCATGGTTGAAGGTGGCCTCGGTGCCGATGCTGATGCCGGCCTGGAGCATCAGGTTCGGGCTGACCTGCAAGGTGGCCTGGAGGCCTTCGTTGGTGTAGTTGTCAAAGGCGTAGGTCAGCGAGTGGGTGTACATGTAGTTGTTCGGCGCGAGCTGTGCCTCGATGTCGGGCAGGGCGATATAGCGGCCGAGGCGCAGAACCAGGCCCTGGGCGAGCTGGGGAATATAAAGCTCGGCATACAGCATCGGAAAATCGTAGCCGTTGACGTTGTTGTTCTTGAGATACTGGTAGCTCGCCAGACCGAACGAGGTGGTGTAGCGATAGTTTTCGCCATAGATCGCGCTGACGCGAAAGCCCCAGTCGATATGGTCCGTCTGCACGGTGTCGGGTGTGCGCTCGATGTAGAGCACCGCCTGGTCGAGCTGGATGGTGTTGGGGATGTAGGCGTAGGAGATCGGGGCGTTGCCGCCCGGCTTGCGCTGGGTGTTGGTGCTGAAATTTCCGCCCGGATCGATCCAGCCATAGACCTGGATGCCGGCATCGGCGAGCAGCTTCCCGACCCCGGTGTTGCCGAGCGCTGCCATCAGCGGGCTGTCCACCGAGGCGGTGCGGTTCGCGCCGAGCGAGGTGGCGCCGCCATAGGGCCATTCGGTGAAGGGCATCGGCGGGGTGGATTGTGGTGCGGGCGGCAGGTCCGCGCGGCGCGATGG
>DAHWBL010000312.1 GCA_027323595.1 Acetobacteraceae bacterium
GCGACCAGTTCCTTGCGCGCCCACGGGACGATGCTGAGAATCTCGAATTCAAAATCACGTCCAACCGCGCGAATGATGGCAGCGCGGATTTCCGCCTCGGTGTAACTCGTGCGGGTGGCGTTGCCGATTAGCGAGAAACGCCATTGGTCGGCACCATTGATCGCCACGATGGTCGCCCAGGTGCCCTCCGGACCGATCAAAATATGCCGATAGGCGCGCCCTTTATCGTGCAGACGAACCAGATCAGCACAGCGAAAAATGACATTCGTCGTATACGTCAGAACCGGCGTGCCAATCATCACCAGCCCAAGGGCGTCACGCACGCCACTTGCCGCGCCGTCGCACGCAACCATGTATTGCGCGGTGACGCTATGGCGCTTGCCATTCTCCATCGTCTCAAGCTCGGCCACGACACGGTCGTCGCTCTGCGTGAATCCGACGAGCCGCGTGCGATGGCGCAGTTGCACGCCGGCTTGGGACTGCGCGAATTTACGAAGCACCGGATCAAACATATTCTGTGGGCAGCGCTCACGTTTTTGCGGGCTGACCGCCGGCGGCTTCTCGCCTGCCATGCCTGCGAAGCGTTCGCGGCCGAGTTCATAGCCGGTCAGGCTGGTGAGATAGATATTGTCCTGCGGGTAGTCACGCGGATACGGCGCGGCCTCGACATCCTTGACGATTCCCCACCGCCGGCAATGCTCCATGGTGCGGATGCCAACCAGGTCCTGGCGCGGTTGAAAGATCGACCCGTCTGATTGCTCGACGAGCAAAGTCTCCACGCCACGCCAGCCAAGATCACCCGCCAGCGCCAACCCCACGGGCCCGCCGCCGATGACCAGAACAGGCACGTCAGCGATGGTTCTCACCATTTCAAGGCTGCTCATCGTCGATGGGCGAGCGTAGAATTCCGATATGCGAAATTTCCACTTCAAGCCGGTCCCCCGCCTTCATCCATAACGGCGGCACCCGGCGGTGTCCCACACCTTCAGGTGTGCCTGTCGCAATCACATCGCCGGGCAAAAGTGTCGTGAATTCCGACGCAAATGCGATCAATTCTGGAACCGAATGGATCATGCGATCAACACCGGACTGCTGCATCACGGTGCCGTTAAGCCGCGTGGTGAGCATGAGCGACGCAGGGTCCGCTATTTCGTCCGCGGTGACCATCCACGGACCCAATGGACCCGTGGCATTGAAGTTCTTTCCCGATGTTACCGAAAACTTCTGATAGTCGCGAACGCTGCCATCGACAAAGCAACAATAGCCGGCGACATGCCCCAGCGCATCGGAAGCGTCGATCATGCGTCCTTGCTTGCCGATGATCACGGCAAGCTCACCCTCAAAATCGAACGCCGTCGAATTGCGCGGCCGGCGCATCGCCTCGCCGTCGGCAAGTAGCGTGGACGCCATGCGCAGGAACATGCTCGGCCGCGTCGGAATTGCCCGCCCGGTTTCCTCGGCATGCGCGCGATAATTCACCCCGGCACAAATAACCTTGTCCGGATCGGGGATCACGGGAAGCAATCGCACGGCGGCCAATGCGCGATCGGGCTTCACACCGGCGATCGCGGCCCGTGCGAGATCGATCGCGTTTCCCGCGAGTAATTGCCGCAAGCTGCCAAACCGCCCGCCAAGTCGTTGTGGCAAGTCAATGACGCCGTCATCAACGACGGCGCCGAATGTCGACGTTCCGCCCACCAGATAGCTTGCGATTTTCACTTCGTGTCGTCTCCCGCGTTCCGCAGTTGCCATTGTCCGGCTTCAAGCCGCGAAATGCGGCCAGCGATGCGCAGCGCATCAAGCTCCAGCGCCACTTCCCGCCCGTCGTCGCTGCCGACCGCGGCCATCAATTCGGCAAAATACATGGCACGCTCGCCAAGGGCATCAGACACCGTGGCATGGGTCCGCGGGGTTCTGATGCTGGGTGGCATCGGACGACGCTGTTCCAGCGCATCGACCTCGGCCGGATCCCGAGTGAGATCGAAGCCGACTTTCGAAACCTTGCCAGCCAGCGCGGTCGGGTCTGCGTAATAGGCGGGGAAACCTTGTTCGACAACCAGGTCCTGATGCGGGCGAAAGCGCGTGGACATGGCCCATTCCATTTCATGATCGTCATCGATGTCGATGTCGGCATCAACGATCGTCACATGCTTCACGCCCTGCAACGCGAACAGTGCGGAAATCGCAAAGCGTGCCTGCCCTGCCATCGTTTGCCGGAGAGCGACCCGCACGTGTTGCCTTGGCGCCGCGTGTTGCACGACCCGAACCGCCACGGGCTCGATATTCACTGCCCGCAGCGCCCGCCACACGGCCAACTCGCCATGCAGTGCTGCCACCGGAGCGATTTCCATCCGTTCCAGACGGCGCCCACCATGCAGCAGGCTCTGGTGCAGCACATCATGGCGGTGCGTGATTGCGGTGACGTGAAAAACCGGATCAATGTGGACCGGCCCGTAATATCCCCAGAATTCTCCGTATGGGCCTTCAAGTTCACGATACCCAAGCTCGTCGAAATACCCCTCGATCACCATCTCGGAGTCGGCGGGAACCAGAATATCGTTGCTCACACAACGAACAACCGGCAACGGCGCCGCGCGCATCCGTGCCACGAGGTCCAACTCGTCACCCGGCGCACGCATGACGGCGGCGAGAAAATCGAGCGGGCAACTCCCGATCACGAAGCTGACCGGCAGCCGTTCGCCGCGCGCGATCGCGGCACGATAATTCCTTTGCAGATCGGACGGCTGTGAGAGGTTGGAGCGCAGAGTGTCGCGATTGCGCAGCATCAGCCGACGACAGCCGACATTGCGCCGGCCGGTCTCGGGATCGATGGAATAATCTATGGCCGAGGAAATGTACGGGCCACCGTCGCAATCATGTTGTAGGTGAAACGGCAGGCCAGTGAGGTCGATCTGCGAGCCGGTCAGCACGCGCTGGTGTACCGGCGCGGCAGCCGAGGCAATTTCGACGATCGGCTGTGGCGTCGCCAAACGTCGCGCCAGGTCATCGACCATCGCGCTTTCATCGACCTCCATCGCCGCGGCAAGACGTGCGCGGGCGCCGAGCACGCCTGCGACCAGTTCATGTCGTTGCGGCCCCGCGGCACTGAACAGAACCGCCTTGTCGGACGCCTCGATTATTTTGCTGAGATCGACAAGCGCGATCGGGGCCGCATAGGTCTCGACATCGCCGCGCTCACGCAAACGTTCGACAAATCGACGTAGCCGGAATCGTTCCAGGTCCGGAAAATTTTCCATCATCCGCCCCATAAGCGCGAAACGCGCGACGACGCGATGGGCTGTCGGCGCGGCCTGGTGACGATGCGTGCGAGCAGCCATACACAGAAAAATCCGCCCAGGGAGAACAAGGCGATGACCCCGAACAGCGACGGCATTTCCCAGTGCCAGCCGATCAGAACACCACCCAG
>DAHWBL010000313.1 GCA_027323595.1 Acetobacteraceae bacterium
TGGCCCGCGACGACGAGCTCGCCCACCTGCGCCAGGCGGCGGCGACAGCCGCGCGGCGCTACGCGCCCACGGGATGAAATAACTTGTTGCTCATGTGAACAATTTGTGAGATATGTAAGCTTCGCGCGTTCCGCCGTCTCCCGTCCGTCCGCCTCGCGTTCATCCAACCACCTCGCGAATATCCATGGAGCACCGTCATGAGCCGGCTGATCCGTCGTTTCGGACTTGTCTGCACCATCGCCGCCGCGCTGGCACCCGCCGCGCGCGCCGGCGTCACCGACGTCGCCATTCCCAGCTCGACCACCTGGGTCGCGGCAGCCATCAATGGCGCGCAGATCGGCGCCGCCACCACCAGCGGCAACACCGGCAGCGGCCTCGTCTTCGGCAACTGGAACGGCAATGCCCTGGTCGTCGGGCCGGAGGGCGCCGCCTCGCCCGACACCATCAGCTTCGGCACCCCGGTCGCGCTGTCCGGCACCTCCAGCGTGAACACGCTGCTGAACCTGCTCTACGGCGTCAACAACCAGGTGGACGCGATCGTCACCTTCACCAACAGCCTCTCCCAGACCGACCAGTTTTCGCTGGTCGGCGGCCAGACCATCCGCGACTACAATCAAAATCCCGCCACCACCAACACCCTGACCGGCAGCAACATCAACCCCGCCTATGGTCGGGTGACCGCGCAGAACTGGTGGAACAACGGCGGCACCGGCCAGCGGCTGGACGCGCAGACCTTCCTGCTGCCGCTCGCCTGGGCCGGCACCAATCTGGTCGGCGTCACCATCGCCGACCCGTTCGCCACCACCGCCACCAACGATCCGGTGCTGTCGGCGCTGCAGGTGGTCAACCAGCCCGCCTTGGTGCCCGAACCCTCCGTCGCCGCCCTGCTCGGGCTCGCGCTGGCAGGCGTCGCGGCCACCCGGCGCCGGCGCTCAGCCGCCGTCTGACGCCGCCGGCTCCGCCCCGCCCAGCGCGCGCTCCATCATCTGGCCCAGCCAGGCGAAGCTCTCGGCGGTGCCCTCCTCGGCCAGGCTGAACCAGGTCGGCCGCTCCAGCGCCATGTCGGCGCTCGCCTCGCCATCCTCGTGCGACAGATGGTCGAAAAATTTCAGCGCCACCCGCTGGAACCGCCGGTTCGACCCCATGCAGACCACATGCGCGGTGGCAAAGCGCCGGTTGCGCGCGATCAGCAGCGCCTGGCCCAGCAGCGCGGTGCCGATGCCCTGGTCCTGGCAATGCGGCTCCACCGTCACCGCGATCTCCACCTCGCGAAACAGCCGCCCGGCCAGCTCCGCCGCCCCACGCAGCATCCCCGCCTCGAAATACCCCACCACCACGCCGCCGACCCAGTCGATGGCCTCCACATGCGCGGCGATGGTGGCGTCCGACACCGCATGCATGAACCGCGCGGCCCGGTCCTCGGGCGGCAGCCGCAGCAGATGCGCCAGCAGGGCCGGCGCCTCGGAGGGCAGAAGCTTGCGCATCGCGGTCATCGTCGATCCTCGAAACGGCCCCGATCCGGGCCATGTTGCAGCGCAAAATTAAGCACGGCACCGCCCCGCCGCACGGATTTCCCCGGCAGGGCAGCATTGCAGCACGGACAGACACCGGCGGGATAAAATTTCCCAGGCGGCTAAAATTTCCCAGACTGATAAAATTTAGATGAACCGCTGCCCCGCCGCCGCCCCAGCTTGCTACACCCCCCACCTTGCTAGACACCCTGGTCTGACCCCGGAGAGTTCCGCATGCGCCTGCTGCCCCTGCTGCTCGCCCTGCTCGGCGCCACCGCCGGCACGCCGCCAGCCTGGGCCGAGCCGGCCCGCAACGTCATCCTGTTCGTCGCCGACGGGCTGCGCGCGGGCATGGTCACGCCCGACACCACCCCCACCATGGCGCGGCTGGCCGCCCGCGGCGTGCTGTTCGCCAACCCGCATTCCCAGTTCCCCACCTTCACCACCGCCAACGCCGCGGCCCTGGCCACCGGCCACATGGCCGGCGACAACGGCGATTTCTCCAACGTCATCGACATCGCCACCCCGATCGCGGCGGCCGGCGGCGCGATCACCCCGTTCCTCGAAAACGACGCCGTGCTGGGCGAGGTGGATCGCGCCGCCGGCGGCGACTATCTGAACGAGACCACCTTCCTGCAGGCCGCCCGCGCCAACGGCGTGGCCACCGCTTCGATCGGCAAGGTCGGCCCGGTGCTGATCCAGGACCATCTCTCGCGCGACGGCATGGGCACCATCATGCTGGACGACCAGACCGGCCACCCCGGCGGCATCCCGCTCGCCCCCGCCCTGCTCGCCCGGCTCGCCGCGCTCAAGCTGCCCGCCGCCGCGCCGGGCCGTGGCGACAACGCCAACTCCGGCACCGACACCACACCCGGCACCACCACCGCCAACCTCGTCCAGCAGGCCTGGTTCAACAACGTGGCCATCCGCGCCGTGCTGCCCATGCTGGCCGCAAACCCGCGCGGCTTCGCCATGGTCTATTGGTCGCGCGACCCCGACGGCACCCAGCACAACCAGGGCGACAGCCTCGACCGGCTGCTGCCCGGCATCAACGGCCCCACCTCGCGCGCCGCCATCGCCAACGCCGACGCCGACCTCGCCCGCCTGCTCACCGCCCTGCACAGCCTCGGGCTCGACGCCACCACCGACGTGATCGTGGTGGCCGATCACGGATTTTCCACCATCAGCAAGGACAGCGCCACCAGCCAGGCCGCGCGCGACACCTATCCCGGCGTGCCCCCAGGCCTGCTGCCGCCCGGCTTTGTCGCGCTCGATCTCGCCGCCGGGCTGGAGGCGAAACTTTACGATCCCTACGACCATGATGCCGAACTGCCCGCGCACCGCTTCCCCCGCTCGGGAAGCGCCATCATCGGCCCGCCCGCCGCGCCACTGCTGGTGGTCGCCGCCAACGGCGGCTCGGACCTGATCTACATGCCCACCCCCGAACCCGCGCTCGCGCGCCGCGTGGTCGGGCTTCTCGCAGCCCAGGACTACATCTCCGGCATTTTCGTCGATGACCGCCTCGGCCGCGTCCCCGGCACGCTGCCGCTGTCGGCGATCGGCCTGCGCGGCACCGCGGTCACCCCCACGCCGGCCATCGTGGTCAGCTTCCGCAGCTTCTCCACCGGCTGCGCCATCGCCACCACCTGCACGGTGGAGATCGCCGACACCACCCTGCAACCCGGCCAGGGCATGCATGGCAGCTTCAGCCGCGCCGACACAAACAACGCCATGCTCGCCGCCGGCCCGGATTTCCGCGCCGGCTTCGTCGATCCCGCGCCCGCCGCCAACATCGATGTCGGCCGCACCATCCTGCATCTTCTGGGATTGTCGGTGCGCGACCACGGCAAGCTGGTCGGCCGCGTGCTGACCGAGGCGCTGAACAACGGCGCGCCCCCGCGCCTGGCGAGCGGCATCACCCGCTCGCGCCCCGACGCGCTGGGCAACGTCACCGTGCTGCACTGGCAACAGGCCGACAAGACGATGTATTTCGACGCCGCCGGCTATCCCGGCCGCACCGTCGGCATCGCCGGCAAATGATCAGGCGGT
>DAHWBL010000315.1 GCA_027323595.1 Acetobacteraceae bacterium
CCGACCAGTCAGACCAGCGCGCAACCAATGCGGCCGCACCGTTGATCGCCTGTTCCTCGCGCTCGAACACCACGCCAAGAACGTCCTTCCGCCGGACCACCGCGACGAACCCGGGCAACTGTGCGATGGAGCCTTCATCCACCGACAACAGCACCGCGCCATGCGATGGCGAGCGGATCATCCGAGCGTGCAGCATGCCCGGAACGCGCACGTCATGGATATATCTGAATGTCCCGCCGACCTTCGCGGGGATAACGATGCGCGCGACGGATGTGCCGACGATGCTGTACTGGTCGGATGATTTCGCAACTTCCTTGCCGGTGATACGGATGTTAAAGCGCCCGCCGCCGATGAGTTCGCCATAGGTGGCGCGCCGTGTCGGCTCGGAAATCACAAAGGCCGCACCGTCCGCCGTGCCAATCCGCGTGGCATCAACCCCCAGCCGGACGGCGGCGCGGGCGACGAGTTCCGCGCGGGCCTGCGCGGCGGCCAGGCGGACCGGGCGGCCATGATAGGCGATCGTGCGGCTGCCCGAGGAGACGAACTGGTCCACACTGCGGCTCGTGTCAGGGCCGACCAGACGGGTCGCGGCAAAGCGAACATCCAGCTCCTCGGCCATGATTTGCAGCAATCCCGTGGTGCTACCGGTACCGAGCTCACAGCACCCGGTGTAAAGAGTGGCCGTTCCATCCTGTGAAATTTCGATCCAGCTATCCACGTCGTCGGCCGCCGCGCCATAGGGACCAAGCGGTGGCTGATAGGCGGGCGATGCGGCGTGCGCGCCAAGGCGGAAGCCGATGAGCAGCGCGCCACCAACCGTGGCGCGCCGTGACAGAGCGGGCATCACGCGTGCCGCTCCGCGGTTCGCCGCACCGCGCGCACGATCCGCGCATGTGTCCCGCAGCGGCACAGATTGCCAGCAAGCGCGTGCTTGATCTCCTCCTCGCCGGCCATCGGCGTGGTTGCCAGAAACGCAGCCGCGGTCATGATCATGCCGCTGATGCAGTAGCCGCATTGCACCGCCTGCTCGGCGATGAAGGCATCCTGCAACGCGCTATGGCCGCCCGACGAGAGACCTTCGAGAGTAACGATCCTGTCTGAAGCAGCGATCTTGGAAAGTGTGATGACGCAGGAGCGCACCGGACGGTTGTTGATGTGAACGGTGCAGGCACCGCATTGGCCCAGGCCGCAACCGAATTTCGTCGCCGTCAGATCAAGGTCGTTGCGCAGCACATAGAGCAGCGGCGTGTCCGCGGCGATCGGGGGAAGCTCATGGTCGATACCGTTGACGTTGATGCGCATCGCTCAGCTCCGCGGCAAGAAGGCACCGAATTTTGCGCGCAGATGCGCCTCCAGATCGTCGCTGTTGCGCACGATGGCAGGCCAGTCCTGGCGCCGATGCCAGGGGATGCAGGCATCGATGACCATCCGCGAATTATAGATCCGCTGGTCCGGCGGATAGGAGAGCGGGTCCAGCGAGGTGCTCCAGCAGCCTTTGAGAATCTCGGTGTCCTCGCGCACATCGCAGCGTGTGCACATCGCCCAGACGACCTGGTTCATATTGGCCGGATCGATGTCCTCATCGACAACGACGACGAATCGATTGGCGTAGGCGCCGGCATGGCATTGTGACGCGATCAGGCCGGCCTGGCGCGAATGCCCGCCATATTGCTGCTTGATCGAAACGGTCAGCCACAGCCGGCTGCCGCCCGCCTCGTGCGCCCACACGCCTTTCACTTCGGGCACCCCGGCGGCTTCGAGTTCGTGCCAGATCGCTCCGGCGCGGTAGGTGCCGCGATAGAAAGTGTCGTCATTTGGCGGGATCGCCGGGATCACCCCGGTGAGGATCGGGTCGTGCCGATGCATCAGCGTGGTGACACGAATTGCCGGTTCCTGCTTGGCGCCACCAGCATAATATCCGGTCCACTCGCCGAGCGGGCCTTCGGATATCAGGTCATCCTTGTGGATAAAGCCCTCGAACGCGATCTCGCAATCAGCGGGTATGGGCAGCCCGGTGCGTGGGCCGGCAACGACGCGCACGGCCTCACCGAGCAGCCCGCCAGCCGCCTCGAATTCGCCGGTGCCATGCGGGATCTCAAGTCCGGCGACGCTGAACAACGCGGGATGCACACCACAGACGACGACGATCGGGCAGGGTTCGCCGCGGTCATGGTATTTGCGCATGATCATGTCGCCATGCTTGCCTTTGGACGCCATGACCGAAGCGATCTGGCGATCATGCACCTGCACGCGATAGGCCCCGTAATTCACCCAACCGGTGTCGGGGTCACGCATCACCACCATGCCGCCGGTGCCGATATAGCGACCGCCATCGCCTTCGTGCCAGCGTGGCGTGGGGAATTTCAAAAGATCGACAGCGTCGTCGGAATAGACATTCTGCATCACCGCGCCGCCCGCGACCTCGCATGGAGCGATCAGGCGCGCACGACGCATATAGTCACGCCAGAACCGGACCAGCTCGATCTCGCTGGTGTCGCCCGGCAGGCCGACGGTCATCGCGATCCGCCGCACCGACGTCAGAATGGAGGCGAGCACCCGAAAGCCTGGCTGATGGCCAGGGATATTGTCGAACAGCAATGCCGGCTGGCCCATTCGGCGCATGGCGATATCGACCAGCCCGCCGATCTCGCGCTGGGTGTCGGCGCCCTCGATCCTGGTGATTTCACCAGCCGCCTCCATGCATGCAAGCCAGCTGCGCAGGTCCTGTCCGGTGGCGGTGAGATTGCTTGCATCCATGCGGCGGCTCCTGCGTGTGTGGTTTGATCAGACGGCGCGACCAAGTTTCATGATTGCGTGGTCGGCAAAGGAAGCATCAAGCAGCTTGCTGATATCAATCGGCGCGCGCAGCAGCTTTTGCGCAAGAAAAAACTGTTCGACAGTGGTGAAAAACTCGGGGCTGACGAACTGGTTCGGATCATAGCCGCTCGGCGTGGTGGCGCGCACGACATCGATGTCCATGCCCGTGTGGCGGGCAATGACTTCGAACATATGCTCGCGCCCCGTGCCGCTGATGATGGCGTCGTTGTAGCGCCGGACCGATGTCATGTAGGCAAGCATGAAGGCGCGGCCAAGATCCTGATTGGTTGCAAGGGATTCGGCGTAGACGATGGGCACGATCGAG
>DAHWBL010000267.1 GCA_027323595.1 Acetobacteraceae bacterium
GTTGGGAAGCGATGGCTGAACCTGATCGGGAGCTGTTGATCCGGGCGCTGATGGCGGATGCGGACCCGGTGGAGCCGCTGGGGCCGCCGTGGCTGCGGGCGGGGGTGTGGCTGGCGGCGGCCTGTCTGCTGGGGCTGGTGATGGCGATCCTGGGCAACCCGGCCGGGGCGCTGGAGCGGCTGACCGGGGCGCCGGATGCGTGGGTGGCCGAGCTGGGGGCGGGGTTGACCGCGGTGGGCGCGGCGCTGGCGGCGCTGGCGAGCGCGGTGCCGGGGCGGTCGCGCCATTGGCCGTGGGCGATCGCGCCGGGACTGGTGCTGTGGATCGGTGCGAGCGGGGTGGGCTGTCTGCGCAGTTGGGTGGTGCCGGGGATGGTGGCGACGACCGATCTGGCGGAATCCCGGCAATGCCTGATTTTCATTCTGGGCATGTCGGTGCCGCTGTCGGCGGCGATGATTTTTCTGCTGCGCCGGGCGGCGCCGCTGCGCCCGGGGCTGAGCGCGGCGCTGGCCGGGCTCGCCTGTGCCGCGGCGGCGGCGACGATGCTGGGGTTCTTCCACGAGTTCGATGCGTCCTGGACCGATCTGGCGGTGCATGCCGCCGCGGTTGGCCTGGTGGTGCTGGCCAACCGGGTGCTGGGCGGGCGGCTGCTGGCGGCGGCGTAGCGCCGCGGGCGGGCCGCCAGATCAGTGGAACGGGAAGAACGAGCCCGGGTCTGGCGGGACGCCGTTGCCGAAGCGGCCGGGCGGATACACCTCACGGGTGAAGCCCTTGGCTTCATAGGAGGCGACGCACTGCCGATCGAGCGGCGAGGTGCGTTCCCACCAGCCGAGCGGGGTGCCGCCGCAGGTGTCGATCTTGCCGGTCGCGGGGTCGCGCATGCCGATTACCTGGGTGGTGCAGCCGGGCAGGGCGAGGGTGGCGAGCAGCAGGACGGCCAGCGGGATTTTGGACATCGGTCCCTCCTTTGACGCGCATCGTCCGGGAGGTCGCGGCGATTGCGCCGCCCGGCAGCGACACTCGAAGATGTCGTGTGTGAAACGGTTTCGCCAAGCCCGCCGGTGGCTAAAAACTATTTTTATCCAGCAGCAGCAGCGCGACGACGCGGGCGATGTGGTCGGCGCGCTCGGGCGCGGTCATCGGCGGCCCCAGGCCAAGCGCGCGGGCCTGTGGGGCGCCGACCACCAGGCGCTGGAACTGTTCGGCGCGCCAGGCCGGGTCTGGCAGGCCGGCGGCGCCGAGGCGGCTGGCGAGCTGGGCGATGCCGCTGTTGGCGCCGGCCTCGTGCAGCAGCGCCG
>DAHWBL010000341.1 GCA_027323595.1 Acetobacteraceae bacterium
CTGCATCTGATCCCGCCCTGGCCGATCGGCGCGCCACGCCGGGTGGAGTTCGGGCCGCTGCATGAGCTCGCGCTCGGCACCGCCGACATCTCCGAGGCGCGCACCGGCGCCGAGGACGCCCCCCCGCCGGGTGCCGACCGGCTGTGGGAACAGGCGCATCCGGCGGAAATGACGATGCTGATTGCCTCCCCTTCGGGCGGCGGCGGGACCGGCCAGTCCTTCCAGATCATGGCCGCCGATCTGCGCGTGTACTGGCGCATCGGCCTCACCGACGCGGCCGCCCTGCGCGCGGCCTACGCGGTGTCCGATCCGGCGGGCCTGCTGCGCGATGCGTCCGGCCATGTCGCCGCCGCCTATTTCGCCTCCCGCACGCTCGATGGCCTGCTCTCCGCCGATCTAGCGGCGATCGGGGCCGATCTGCGGGTCGCGTTGCAGGCCGAGATGGATCGGGCCGGCAGCGGCATCGAGGTCACGCTGGTCGCGCTGGAGGCGGTGCATCCGCCGGCCGGGGCGGCGGCGGCCTACCACAATGTCCAGGCCGCGGCGATCACCGCGCAGGCGCAGGTGAGTGCCGAGCGGGGGCGCGCCGCGGCGACCCTGGCGGCCAACCGTCGCTCGGCGATCGAGGCGCTCGACAACGCGCGCGCCGGGGCGGCGGAGAGCGTGGCGGCGGCGCGGTCCGACGCGCTGGGCTTCGCCGCCGAGCAGGACGCCGCACGGGCGGGCCGCGCGCCGCTGCTGCTGGAGCGGCGGCTGTCGGTGCTGGATCGGGGTCTGGGCGGCGCGGCGGTGACCGTCCTCGACGACCGGATCGGCGCGGCCGGCGCGCCGCTGCTGGATTTACGCCCCCCGGGTGCCGCCGGCACCGCGGCGGCGGCCGGACCGAACGAGTAGGCGGGGAAAATGCTTCATATTCATGCGCATGACGGGCCGGATGACGAGCATGGGCATCACCACCATGATCATGGCGCGCAGGACCATCCCGGCGATCCGGCGCGCTGGCCGCGCCTTGCGGTGCGCGCCGGGCTCGGGCTGTGCGTGCTCGCCGCCGCCCTGCTCGCCGCCTGCGCGGTGACGGTGCACCAGGGCGAGGCGGTGGTGGTGACGCAGTTCGGCGACCCGCTGCGGGTGATCACCGAACCCGGCCTCGCCTGGACCCTGCCGGCGCCGATCCAGTCGACGCTGGTGGTGGACCGCCGCCTGCGCAGCAGCTCGACCGGGGTGCAGGATGTCGGCACCCGCGACGGTCTGCGCATTCTGTTGCAGGCCTATGTGGTCTGGCAGCCAGGCGCCTCGCCGGACGCGATCCGGCGGTATCTGCGCAGCGTGCGCGACGATCCCGACGAGGCCGCGCGGCAGTTGCGCGGGCTGGTCGGCTCGGCGCTGCAGGTCAGTGCCGCGAGCTTTGATCTCGCCGATCTGATCAACACCGACGCGGGCAAATTGCGCCTCGATGCGTTCGAGCAGCGCCTGCGCGCGCAGATCGCCGGGCCGGTCGCCGCCACCTATGGCATCGAGCTGCGCGAGGTCGGGCTGGAGCGGCTGAGCCTGCCTGATGTGAGCCTCGCCGCGACGGTGGGGCGCATGCAGTCCGAACGCGAGGTGATCGCCGCGCAACGCACCGCCGAAGGGCTGCGCGCGGCCGCCGAGATCCGCTCGAACGCCACCCGCGACGGGCGCATCGAGATCGCCGACGCCCATGCCGAGGCCGCCGCCATCACCGCGCAGGCGGACCGCGCCGCCGCCGCGATCCAGGCCGAGGCCTATCGCGGCGACCCGCAGCTCTACACGCTGATGCGCTCGCTCGATTCCCTGACCCGGGTGATCGGGCCGAACACCAGGCTGATCCTGCGCACCGATGCGCCGCCGTTCAGCGCGCTCGCGCACCTGCCCGGGCAATCGCCGCCATGAGCCGGCCGAACCCGGCCATCGAGCCGGCCGGGCCGGTGGCGCAGTCGCTGCGGCTGGGCTTTGGCGCGCTGCGGCTGGGCACCGTGGTGCTCGCGCTGGTCTGGCTCGGCTCGGGCATTCGCGCGGTGCCGCCGGAGATGCAGGCGGCGGTGATGCGCTTCGGCCGGCTGGCGCGGCTGCATCCGCCCGGACTGGTGCTCGCCTGGCCGCGCCCGTTCGAGCAGGTCGAATTGCTGCCAGGCCCGGCGCGCCAGCATGATCTGCACGTGATGATCGGCACCGCCGGCGGCCCCGCCGTCACCGACCCCGCCTCGGCCATGGCCGGAGAGGTGCCGCCGCCCGCCGCCGGGCTGTTCCTGTCGGGCGATGGCGGCGCGGTGCTGCTCGACATCACCCTGACCTGGCAGGTCGTCGATCCGGCCGCCTACCGCACCCAGGCGGCGCACCTCGTGCCGGCGTTGCGGCGGCTGACCGAGGCCGCCTCGGTGGCGGTGGTCGGCGCGCGCGGGCTCGATGACATTCTGTCGGCGCGCGGCGATGCCGATCCGCTGGCCGAGGCGCGGCGGCTCGCCCTGCGCGCCGATCTGCGCGACGCCATCAACCGCCGGCTCGCCGCGCTGGCCGACGAGGGCGGCGGGCTGGGTGTGCAGATCGGCCGGGTGGACGTGACCGGGCTGCTGCCGCCGGCGGCGAAATTCGCCTTCGACGCGGTGCTGGAGGCGACCCAGATGGCCGAGCAGGGGCGCGCGGCGGCGCAGATTGACGCCACCCGCGCCGCCCAGGCCGCCGACCAGCAGCATGACCAGATCATCGCCGAGGCGCGCGCCGATGCCGCCGAACGGATTGCCGCCGCCCGCGCCACCGTCGCCACCGTCGCCGCGCTGCGTGCGCAGGCCGCCGGCACCGATCGGGCGACCATGCTGGAGCGGCTCTATCGCGAGCGGATCGGCGGCATCGTCGCACAGGCCGGCACCGTCACCACGCTCGATCCGAACGGCGCGCGGGTGATCCTGCCGGCGGCCCGGCCATGAGGGCGCGACCGTGAGGGTGGGGCGGTGAGTGGGGCGGTGCTGACACCGCTCGCGCCGTCCGCGCCGCGCGGGCTGCTGGCGCGCGGCGAGCGGCTGGTGCTCGCGGTGCAGCTCACGCTCGCCATGCTGGCGGCGGGCGTGCTGTGCCTCGCTTTCGCCTGGCGGCTGCTGGCGCCCGGGCAGGACGCGGTGGCGGACCTGCTGGCCGGTCTGGCGGCGTTGCTGGTCGCCGGCCCGGTGCTGGCGGCGGCGTGGGAGAGCCTGCGGCATCCCTCGCTGCACGGCATCACCGACCGGCTGGTGGCGGTCGCGATGGTGGCGGCCTGGGCGGTCGGTGACCTGATGACCGCGGCACTGCTGCCGATCGTGATGATCCTGGGCCATGTGCTGGAGGAGCGCAGCCTGCTCGGCTCGCGTGAGGCGATCCGCGCCCTGTCGCGCCTCGCCGACACCACCGCCCGGCGGATCACCGCGTCGGGCATCGAGATCGTGCACACCTCGGCGCTGGCGGTCGGCGATCTGATCGAGCTGCGCGCCGGCGATCTGGTGCCGGCGGACGGGGTGGTGCGCGTCGGGCGGGCGAGCCTGGACACCGCCTCGCTCACCGGTGAATCGGTGCCGGTGGATGTCGGTCCCGGCGAGCCGGTGCTGGCCGGGGCGATCGACACCGACGCGCGGCTGGAGATCGAGGTGAGCCGGGTCGGCGGCGCCACCATTCTGGGCCGCATCATCGCGCTGATGCGTGAGGCCGAGCGCGCCAAGCCGCCGCTGACCCGGCTGCTGGAGCGCCATGCCGGGCAGTATCTGGGGCTGGTGTTCACCATCGCCGCCGGCACCTGGTTCGCGTCCGGCAGTGCGGCGGCGACGCTGGCGGTGCTGGTCGCGGCCTGTCCCTGCGCGCTGGTGCTGGCGGCGCCGGCGACCTCGATCGCGGCGATCGCGGTGGCGGCGCGGCACGGGCTGCTCATCAAGGGTGCCGGCTTCATCGAGAATCTGGCCGAGGTCAACGCCATCATCTTCGACAAGACCGGCACGCTGACCACCGGCGAGCTGACGCTGGCCGCCTGCCTGCCGGCCGAGGGCATCGACCCGGGCGAGGTCCGCGCGCTGGCGGCGGCTTTGGGCGCCACCAGCAGCCACCCGGTGAGCCGCGCCGCCGCCGCGCTGGGGGGGCCGCTCGTGGCGGGCGATGCGCGCGAGGCCGGCGGCTTCGGGGTGGTCGGCCGGATCGACAGCGAGGAGGTGGCGTTCGGGCGCGCCGAGCTGCTGCGCGGGCGGGGCGTGCGCGTGCCCGAGGCGCCGGCGCATGACGGGCCGGTGGGCGGGGTGAGCCGCGGCGGGCGGTTTCTGGGCTGGCTGCTGTTCGCCGACCGGGCGCGGCCCGAGGCGGGCAGGGCGCTCGCCGATCTGCGCGGGCTGGGGCTCGCGCGGCAGATTCTGCTGACCGGCGACCGCGCCTCGGTGGCCGGGCACATCGCCGCGGAACTGGGCATCGACGAGATCGAGTCCGCCGCGCTGCCGGAGCGCAAATTGCGCCGGGTGATGGCCGAGACCAATGCCGGCTGGCGGCCGCTGGTGGTCGGCGACGGGATCAACGACGTGCTGGCGCTGAAGGCCGGCGCGGTCGGCGTGGCGATGGGCGCGCGCGGCAGCGAGGTGGCGCTCGCCTCGGCCGACATCGTGCTGATGAGCAGCGATCTGCGCCGGCTCGCCACCGCCATCCGGCTGTCGCGGCGCTGCCGGCGGACCATCCATGCCAATGTCGCGATCGGGCTCGGCTGGACCATGGTGCTGATCGCGCTGGCGGCGTTTGGCGGGCTGGGCGCGCAGGGCGCGATCGTCGCCGCCCTGCTGCACAACCTGTCCACCTTCCTCGGCATGGCCAATGCCGGGCGGCTGCTGCTGTTCGAGGAAAAGGACGCGCCCGGCTGACCAAGTGGTCCGGCTGATCAGGAAGGCGGCGGAGCGATGGTCAGCCAGTGCCGGGCGATGTCGATGCGCCGGGCCACCCACACGTCCGGCTGGGCGGTGATGTAATCAAGGAAGCGCGCCAGCGCCGCCGCCCGTCCGGGGCGGCCGACGATGCGCGCGTGCAGCCCCACCGACATCATCGCCGGACTGCCGGCGCCCTCGACATAAAGCTGGTCGAAACTGTCCTTCAGATAGGTGAAGAACTGCTCGCCGGTGTTGAACCCTTGTGCGGCGACGAAGCGCATGTCGTTGGTTTCGAGCGAATAGGGAATGATCAGCTGCGGCCGCGCGCAGCTCGTGTCGTAATACGGCAGCTCGTCGGCATAGCTGTCGGAATCATAGACAAATCCACCCTCCTCGACCACCAGCCGGCGGGTGTTGGGGCTGCATCGTCCCAGATACCAGCCCAGCGGGCGGCTGCCGGTGATGCGGGTCTGCACGTCGATGGCGCGCTGCATGTCCTCGCGCTCGCGGGCTTCTGGCACGTATTGATAATCGATCCAGCGATAGCCGTGCGTCGCGATCTCGTGGCCGGCGTGCAGCAATGCCTCGGCGGCGGCCGGGTTGCGCTCGATCGCCATGCCGACGGCGAACGCGGTGAGCGGCAGGCGGCGCTCGGCGAACAGGCGCAGCACCCGCCAGAACCCGACCCGGCTGCCATATTCGTAATGGCTTTCCATGTTGATGTGGCGCATGCCGACCACCGGCTGCGCGCCGATGATCTCCGACAGGAAGGTCTCGGCGCCGGCATCGCCGTGCAGCACGCAGTTTTCGCCGCCCTCCTCGACATTGAGCACGAACTGCACCGCGATGCGCGCCCCGCCCGGCCAGCGCGGATGCGGGCGGGTGCTGCCATAGCCGGCAAGGTCGCGCGGGTAGGGGAGGGTCATGGCGGTCTCCGAACGGTGGATGGCCCCGCGATTGCGTGTCTTGCGGACCATCGGCGGAGTTTGCCCGATCAGGCTGCCGACGGCTAGGAAGCATGGTCGGCGGAGAGGATGAAAATGACACTGGACAGGGCGGAACTGCTGGCGCGCATCGACGCGCTGGCCACGGCGCAGGTGGCGTTCCTGGCGGCATTGGTGCGGGTGCCGTCGGACAATCCGCCCGGCGATTGCGCGCCGCATGCCGCCGCCGCCGCCGCCCTGCTGGAGGCGCGCGGCTTTGTCGTCGAGCGCCATCCGGTGCCGCCCGCGACGGTGGCGGCGGTGGGGATGCGCAGCGTCACCAACCTGATCGTGCGCCGGCGGTTTGGCGAAGGCCCGGTGGTGGCGTGGAACGCGCATGGCGATGTGGTGCCGCCCGGGCAGGGCTGGAGCACCGACCCGTATGGCGCCGAGATCAGCGACGGTGCGATGTATGGGCGCGGCGTCGCGGTTTCGAAAAGCGATTTCGCCACCTATGCCTTTGCGCTTGAATCGCTCGGCGAACAGGCCGGCGCGCTGCGCGGGTCGGTGGAGCTGCATCTGACCTATGACGAGGAGACCGGTGGCGAGGTCGGTCCGCTGTGGCTGCTGGAGCAGGGGCTGAGCAGGCCGGACTACGCGATCAGCGCGGGGTTCAGCCATGGCGTGACCATCGCGCATAATGGCTGTCTGCATCTGGAGGTTTCGGTGCTTGGAAAATCCGCCCACGCGGCGCGGCCCGAAACCGGGGTGGACGCGCTGCGCGGCACGGTGGAGCTGTTGCGAACCCTGTATGCCATGACACAGGATTTCGCCGCGCACCCGTCCGCGCTGCCGGGGATCGGCCATCCGAACCTGGTGGTCGGGCTGATCGAGGGCGGCATCAACACCAACGTCGTGCCCGACCGCGTGGTGTTCCGGCTCGACCGCCGGATCGTGCCGGAGGAAAATCCCGAACAGGTGGAGGCCGGCCTCATCGCCGCGATCGAGGCGGCGGTGGCATCGCAGCCCGGCCTTGGCGTGCGCGTGCGCCGCGTGCTGCTGGCCCGCCCGATGGTGCCGATCGCGGGGCAGGAGCGGCTGGTCGCGATGTTGCAGCGCCACGCCAGGGAAATTCTGGGCGAGGATATTCCCGCCGAGGGCACGCCGATCTATTGCGACGCCCGCCATTACAGCGCCGCCGGCATCCCTACCGTGCTCTATGGCGCCGGCCCGCGCTCATTGCTGGATGCGAACGGGCACCGCGCCGATGAGCATCTGCGTCTGTCGGACCTGCTGGCGGCGACCAAGGTGGTCGCGCTCACGCTCGCCGACCTGCTCGCATGACCGCGCTGTGGCTCGCCGATCCGCTGGCGATCGCGGCCGACGATGCCGGCGGCGGCGTGGTGGTGCAGGCCGGGCGCATCGTCGAGCTGGTGCCGGCGGGCGGCAGGCCAGGTATCGAGGCGCTGCGTTTCGATGCGTCCGGCCATGTCATCATCCCCGGCCTGATCAACACCCATCATCATTTCTACCAGACCCTGACACGCGCCTTTCCCGCAGCCATCGACCGCGAATTGTTCGGCTGGCTGCGCGCGCTCTATCCGGTCTGGGCGCGCATCACGCCGGCCGCGCTCGATACCGCGGTGCAGGTGGCGATGGCCGAGCTGCTGCTGTCGGGCTGCACCACCACCACCGACCATCATTATCTGTTTCCCGCGGCCCTCGGCGAGGCGATCGACATCACCGCCCACGCCGCCGCGCGGTTGGGGATTCGCGCGGTGCTGACACGCGGATCGATGAATCTGTCGCACAAGGACGGTGGCCTGCCGCCCGATGGCGTGGTGCAGGACGCCGACACCATCCTGGCCGACTGCGAGCGCGTCGTCGCGCGGTTTCACGACCCCGCGCCGGGCGCGATGATGCAGATCGCGCTGGCACCCTGCTCGCCATTTTCGGTGACCACGCAGCTGATGCGCGACACCGCCGCCCTTGCCGCCGCGCGCGGGCTGCGCCTGCACACCCATCTCGCCGAGACCGCCGACGAGCAGGCCTGGTGTCTTGCCACCCACGGGCTGCGCCCGCTCGACTACCTTGAGGAATGCGGCTGGCTGCACGACGGCACCTGGCTCGCGCACGGCATTCATTTCGACGACGGCGAGATCGCCCGGCTCGCCCGCGCGGGGGTGTGCGTGACGCATTGCCCGTGCAGCAACCAGATTCTGGGCTCCGGCACCTGCCGCGTCTGCGAGATGGAGGCCGCCGGCATGCGCGTCGGGCTCGGCGTGGACGGCTCGGCCTCCAATGACGGCTCCAACATGATGCAGGAGCTGCGCGCCGCGATGCTGGTGCAGCGGGCGCGCAGCGGGGTGACGCGGGTTGGCCACATGGACGCGCTGCGTTGGGCGACGCAGGGGTCGGCCGCCTGCATCGGCCGGCCGGAGCTGGGCGCGATCCGGCCCGGCATGGCCGCCGACCTGGCCTTGTTCAGGCTCGATGAGCTGCGCTTCGCCGGCGCCGGCGATCCGCTCGCCGCCCTGGTTCTGTGCGGCGCGCATCGGGCCGACCGGGTGAGGGTGAACGGGCGCTGGGTGGTCGAGGATGGCGCCATACCAGGGCTCGACCTGGCCGCGCTGATCGCCCGGCAGAACGCCCATGCGGCGGCACTTGCCGGATAATACCAAATCCCCCGGGCCGCGACTCTTTCGCGGCGCGCGCGAGACCAAAGCGCTCATACCATGGGTCGCGCTCAGCGAGACTTGGTATGAGCACACCCGCGCGTGTCAATCCATCAGCAACCCGCCTCGGGCACACTGGTCTGGTTGGAGCCGGAGTGCGCCCGTTTGTTAGCATCTCGTTCTGTCCTGTCGCCGCTGCTGGATGGCTGGCGCGCCTGCTGGTCGGCGGCCCCCCATCGCGCCGCGCCCTCACCGCCGCGCGCCGCGCGGCTGACCCGCGATCTGCCTGGCGCGCGGGCATCGGGCGCGATGCGGCTGGTGTTCCAGCCGGTCTGGGACCTCGCCGAATGGCGCGTCGGCTATTGCGAGGCGCTGCTGCGCTGGGAGCATCCCGCGCTCGGCGCGCTGTCGCCGGGCGAGTTCATCCCGCTCGCCGAGGCCAGCGGTGAGATCGACGCGCTGGGGCACTGGGTGCTGGAGCAGGCCGCGCGGGAGGCGGTGCGCTGGCCGTCCATGGTCAGCGTGTCGGTCAATCTGTCGCCGGCGCAGCTGCGCGCCCCGGGGCTGCCGGCCCGGGTGGAGCGGGTGCTGCGGCGCACCGGCCTGGCACCGGAGCGGCTGTGCCTCGAACTGACCGAGGGCCTGATGATCGCCGATGCCGACGAGGCCGCCTCGATGCTGCGTCGGCTGCGTGGGCGCGGCATCGGGCTGTGGCTCGATGATTTCGGCACCGGCCACGCCAGTTTGGCGATCCTGCGGCGGCTGCCGTTCGGCAAAATCAAGATCGATCGCGGCTTCATCGCCCCGCTCGGCACGGATGGCCATGCCGAGGCGGTGCTGGCGGCGATCCTGGCGCTGGCGCGCGCGTTCGGCCTCGGGGTGGTCGCCGAGGGGGTGGAGACCGGCGCGCAGCTGGCGATCCTGCGGCGGCTGGGCTGCGGCGCGGTGCAGGGCTACCTGACCGGCGCGCCGATGGAACCCGCCGCGATCCGCGCGCTGCTGGCCCAGGGTGCGGCCGCGCCGCGTGCGGATGTCGTGGCGTCCGCCGGCGCGCGGGTGATCGATTTCGCCGCGGCCGCCCCCTGGCTCAGGCGATCAGCGACGCAGCCGGGGGCTTGCGGCTGATCAGCCCGACCTGGGCGGCGATGTCGAGCCAGCGTTGCACGTCCGCGGGGCTGATGTCGCAGCGCGGTGCGGCGGGGCCGGAACCGGCGGCCACCTCGGCGGGCACATGCAGCCATTTGACCTCGGTGGCGACCGCCGAAGCGGGGTCGGCGCGCATCTGGCCGAGCGCGTCGTTCAGCGTGGCGCGCAGCCCGGCGATCAGCGTCGGGTTCGCCGCCGCCCAGGCGCCCTGGACGATGAACACGCTGTCGAACACCATCGGCTCGGCCGGATCGAAATAATCCGCGACCTTTCGCGCGATGCCGGCGGCGAGCATGCGGCTCATGAACGGTTCGGTGGACAGCACCGCGTCGGCCGAGCGGTTGCGCAGATAATCGCCGGCCTGGGCGAAGCCGGCCTCCAGATAGGTCACCGATTTCGGGTCCTGGCCGCCATCGAGCATCCATTTCTGAAACATCACATGGAACGACCCGTTCACGCCGGGGATCACCACGCGCTTGCCGACGAAATCCGCCGGCCTGGAAAGAGTGCTGTCGGGTGCTGCGAGAATCGCGGTGTTCGGGCGGCCATGCTCCTGCACCGAGGCGCCGGCCAGCAGCTTCACATCGAGCCCGTTATCGTTGGCCATCGCCACCCCGATGCAGGTGGACACACCGACCTGGATGGCGCCGGCGATCACCGCGGGCAGCAGCGTCGGCGGCGCGGTGGACAGGCCGACCTCGACCGGCGGCAGCCCGTGGCGGGCGAACAGATCATGGTCGGCGGCGAAGCAGGGCGACATGTAGTAATGCGCGGCCAGCGTCTTCCAGGTCAGCCCCGCCGCGGCGGTGGCCGGACGCGACCGCCCGCCGACGGCACAGGCGGCAGCGGCTGAAAGCGCGGTGCGGCGGGTGATCATGGCGGCGTTTCCCTCATTTTTGAGGTGACGCTAGGGCAGATTCCGCCGCACCGTAAGGGGGATCAGGTCGGCGGCGCCACCACCGGCACCGGCTGCGCCGTCGGCTCTGGTGCCGCCGTCGCGGCAACCGAGGAATCCCAGCCGCCGCCCAGCGCCTTGTAGATCGCCACCAGATTGGTCGAGACCGTGGTGGTGCTGTCGGCGAGCTGCTGCTCGGCGCTGAGCTGGCTGCGCTGCGCGTCCAGCACCGAGAGGAAATCGGCGATCCCCTGCTGGTAGCGCTGGCGGGCCAGGTTGGTGGCCAGCCGCGCGGCGCGGGTCGCCTCGTCCAGCCGGTCGCGGCGGCGCTGCTCGGCCTGATAGGCGTCGAACGCGTTGGCCACCTCGTGCCAGGCGCCGAGCACGGTCTTGCGATAGGTGATCGCCGCCTCGCGCGCCTGCGCCTTGCGCAGTTCGAGCGTGCCGATCAATTGCCCGCCCTGGAAGATCGGCAGGTTGATCGCCGGCCCGAAGCCATATTGCAGCGCCGACCAGGTGCCCAGATTGCTGAATTGCAGCGCCTGCAACGAGGCGCTGCCTGACAGCGTGACCGACGGGTAGAACGAGGCCTCGGCGACGCCGATATCGGCGGTGGCCGAATGCAGCAGCGCCTCGGCCTGGGCGATGTCGGGGCGCCGCAGCAGCAGTTCCGACGGCAGCCCGACGGGCACGCGCGGCGGCGGCGGCGGCACCGGCTGGGCGGCGAGCAACTCACCGCTGAGCGAGGCCGGCTGCGCGCCGAGCAGCAGCGCGATCTGGTTGATCAGCGAGGATTGCTGCTGTTCGAGGCTGGGCAGTTGCGCCGCCGTCAGCCCGACCTGCACCCTGGCGTCGTTCACGTCGAGATCGGTGGTGAGGCCGTTGGCGAAGCGATCCTGCGTCAGCCGCAGCGAGTCCTGCGCGGTGGCGAGGTTCTCGCGGGTGATGGCGAGGCTGCGCTGGGTGCCGCGCAACTGCACATAGTTGCGCGCGACCTCGGCGAGCACCGAGGTCAGCGCGGCGCGGCGGGCCTGCTCGGTGGCCAGCACCGAGGCGTTGGCGGATTCGATCCCGCGCGCCACCTTGCCCCAGAAATCCGGCTCCCAGCTCGCGTCGAAGCCGTAGCTGTAGAGGTTGAACGGCTGGAAGATCGACGCCGGCGCGCTGCCGCTGCTGACCCCGCCGGCAACCCCGCCGGCGACCCCGGCGGCATTGGTGGAAGCGCCCTGCGTCGGGCTGCTGAAGGCGGAGAAGATGCCTTCCTTGCTGGCCATCTCGCGGGTGTAGCTGCCGGCCGCGTTGAGGGTCGGATACTGGGCGGCGCCGGCGACGGTGCGTTGGGCGCGCGCCTCCTCCAGTCGCACCGCGGCGATGCGCACGTCCAGATTGGCGCTCGCGGCGCGCGCTTCCAGGCTGGTCAGCTCCGGATCGTTGAAAATGCTCCACCAGTCCGCCGCCACCGGCTCGGCGACGGTGACCGAGCCGGTGCGCGCCGTTGCCTTGGTGGCCGGGGCGGTGATGCCGCTCCAGGCGTCGGGTGCGGGCTTGTCGGGGGCGGCCCAGTCCGGGCCGAGGGTGCAGGCGCTGGTCAGGAGCAGCAGCAGCAGGCCGCCGAACCGGTGCGCGGAATGATCAATGGCCAATGGGGGCTCCCTTTTTCGGAGATTTCAACAGCAGCGTGATCGGCCACACGCAGAAGGCGACGAGCGCCAGCATGTAATAGACGTCGATATACGCCATCATGGAGGATTGTGTCTGCACGGTCTGGGCGAATTGCGCGAGCGTCTGCCCGTGCAGGTCGGCGTTGGCCGTGATGTGCTCGGCCAGCCGCGCATGGTGGAACTGGATGCGGTTCTGCAACCAGATGCTGGCGAAGGCGACGCCGATGCTGCCGCCCAGATTGCGCATGAGGTTGCTGATCGCCGCCGCCTCGTTGCTCTTGTTGGCGGGCAGCCCGACATAGGACGCGGCGGAGATCGGGATGAACAGGAACGGCAGCGCGAACACCTGATAGGAGCGCGCCCAGGAGACATCCCAGAAATCCATGTCGAGGCTGAGCGTGGTGACGTGCAGCATCGCCAGCCCCAGCGCCACCAGCGCCACCGACAGGATCACCCCGGGGCGGATCTTGGAGGTGATCAGCCCGGCGATCGGCATCAGCCCCGCGGTCATCATGCCGCCGATCCCAAGGCTCAGCCCGGCGGTGGTCGCGTCATAGCCCAGCAGGGTCTGGCTCATCTGCGGCAGCAACTGCGTCGAGCTCATCAGCATGAATCCGATGATGAACATCACCACCGCCGAGATCGCGAAATTCTTGAAGCGCAACAGCCTGATGTCCACCGCCGGGTGCGGATGATCCCATTCCCACACCGCCAGGAACGCGAGGCACACCAGGCTGATCGCCGCCAGGGTGACGATGAACATCGAGGAGAAGCCATCCTCGCGCTCGTACTGGTCGAGCACCACCTGCAACGCGCCAAAGCCGATCGCAACCATGGCGAAGCCGACGAAATCGACCTTGAAGCCGCCGGCCAGCAGCGCGCGGCGCTCCGCCTTCAGCACCTCGGGCTCCTGCACGAACAGCCAGGTCAGCACCAGCGAGATCACGCCGAACGGCAGGTTGATCAGAAACACCCAGTGCCAGGAAAGATTGTCGGTGAGCCAGCCGCCCACCACCGGGCCGATCGCGGGCGCGACCAGCACGGTGAAGCCATACAGCGCGAACACCTTGGCGCGCTGGCTGGGCGGGAAGGTGTCGGCCAGCATCGACTGCTCGGCCGGTGCCAGCCCGCCGCCGCCGATGCCCTGCAGCACCCGCATCACGATCATGAAATTCAGCGACGTGGACAGGCTGCACATCAGCGACGCGACGGTGAACAGCGTCACGCAGATCATGTAGAACCGCTTGCGGCCGAGTACGTTGGACAGCCAGCCGCTGATCGGCAGCACGATCGCGTTGGACACCAGATAGCTGGTGATGATCCAGGTCGATTCGTCGAGACCCGCGCCCAGGCTGCCCGAAATATGGCGCAGCGCGACGTTGGTGATGGTGGTGTCGAGCACCTCCATGAAGGTGGCGATCGAGACGATCACCGCGATCAGCCACGGGCTGTACGGCCCGGCGGCGGAGCGCGGCAGCGGGATTCGCGCCGGCTTTGTCATCGCGGACGGCTCAGCGTACCCGCACCGTGGCGGTCACCGACATGCCCGGCACCAGCGGCAGGTCGGCGGCGTGCGGGTCGTCCAACACGATCTTCACCGGCAGGCGCTGCAACACCTTCACCCAGTTGCCGGTGGCGTTCTCCACCGGGATGGTGCTGAACACCGCCCCCGTGCCGGCCTGGAAACTATCCACCTTGCCATGCAGCGTCACACCGGGGAACGCATCCACCACGATGTCCACCTTCTGGCCGGGGCGCATGTCGGCGAGCTGGGTTTCCTTGAAATTCGCCGTCACCCACACCTCGCGCGGCACCACCGACAGGATCGCCTGGCCGGCATTGACGTAGTTGCCAGGCTCGACGGTGCGGCGGGTGGCGCGGCCGGCCTGCGGCGAGACGACGGTGGTGTAGGAAAGCTGCAACCGCGCATTCTCCACGCCGACATCGGCGTTCTTCAGCGCCGCCAGCGCGGACTGCACCTGCGCCTGCACCGACACCAGCTGCGCGCGCTGGCCGGCCAGGCCACGCTGCGCCGCTTCCAGCCGCGCGCGGGTGGTGCGCCGGGTCGCGGTGGCGTTGTCGATCTGCTGCTTGGTGACGGCGCGCGGATCGATCGCGGTGAAGCGGTCGAAATCCTGCTGCGCCTGCGCGGCGTCGGCCTGCGCCACCTGCACGTTCGCCTCGGCCTGGTCGCTCGCGGCCTGCTGCACCAGCTCGTTGGCGCGCGCCTGAGCGAGTTGCGCCTGGGCGGTGGCGCGCTGCGCCTCGGCCTGATCGAGCCGCACCTGCCAGTCGCGCGGGTCGAGCTCCACCAGCGTCTGCCCGGCGGTGACGAGCTGGTTGTCGTCCACCTTGATGGCGACGGTGCGGCCCGACACCTGGGCGGCGACCTGGGAGATGTTGGTGTCGATCGCGGCGTCGTCGGTGGCCTCGAAAGGCCGCGCGTTCAACCACCACAGCGTCGCCCCCAGCGCGCCGGCGGCAAGCAGCACGAACAGCACGATGAAGGGCAGCTTGCGCCGCCGCGCCGGTGCCTGTGAGCCGTCATCCTGGCGGTCATCGAGCGCGGAGGTTGGCGTTTCGGCATCCATTGACTATGTCCTTCACGGCGCTGACCGACCGGTTCGGTCAGCGCGGAAAATTGGAGCCCGCGGCGTTCTTGTCAACCACCGCACCGCAGCATGGCGCCGAACGACGACGTGACTTGCCGCTAACCCGCTGATCGCGCAGGAATGGTCCATGTCCGAAGCCGAAAGCCTCTCGCCGGAAAAACGCGCCCAGGTGCTGGCCGGGGCGACCAAGGTGTTTGCCGAGGACGGCTATGAGGGGGCGAGCATGTCACGCATCGCCCTCATCGCCGGGGTGTCCAAGGGCACGCTGTACAATCATTTCGCCTCCAAGGCGGAACTTTTCGCCGCCTATGTCGCGCAGCAATGCTCGGCGCGGCTGAACCAGGTATTCGAGGCGGAGGATTTCTCCGCCCAGGGCGGCGCGACCGCCGACCCGGCCGCCGTGCTGCGCGGCATCGGCACCCGCATGATCGAGATGATGCTCTCGCCCACGGGCCTGACCATCTACCGCGTGGTGACCTCCGAGGCGCCGAAATTCCCCGATCTGGCCCGCACCTTCTACGACGCGGGGCCGGCGCGGGCGATCCGCACCCTGGCCGACTGGCTGGAACGCCAGAGCCGCGCCGGGCGGCTCGATGTGCCCGATCCGCGCTTTGCCGCCGAGCAGTTTTTCGCGCTGTGCCAGGCCCGCGTGTGCCTGCGTCGGGTGCTGCACGTGGATCAGACCAACTCGGCCGAGGAGATCGCCAGGGTGGTCGATGCGGCGGTGGCGATGTTTCTTGCCGGGCTGCGCGCCGATCCGGCCGGCCCAACCCGGTGAGCGCGCTCGCCGACGCGCTGGCCGCCGCCTATCGCCGGCTCGACGATGCCGCGATGATCGTGGCATCCGCCGGCAATCTGTCCGCCCGCACCGACGAGGGCATGGTGATCAGCCCCACCGGCGCGCGGGCGGACAGCATCACCGGGGCCGCGATGGTGCCGATGACGCTGCAGGGCACCCACTGTGGCGCGCTGCTGCCCTCGTCGGAATGGCACATGCACGCCGCGATCTATCGCGCCTTTCCCGCCGCCGGGGCGGTGGTGCACACCCATGCCGACGCCTGCACCGCGCTGGCGTGCCTGGGGGAGCGCCTGCCGCCGTTTCACTACATGCTGGCCGAATTCGGCGGCGACGATGTGCGCTGCGCCGCCTATGCCACCTTCGGCACCGAGGCACTGGCGGACGCGGCGGTGGCCGCCCTTGCCGGTCGCAGCGCCTGTCTGCTCGCCAGCCACGGCATGATCTGCCACGGGCGCGACCTCGACGCCGCGGTCACCACCGCGCTGCGACTCGAATCGCTGGCGCGGCAATATCTGCTGGCGCGCTCGGCCGGCCGGCCGAAGCTTCTCTCCCCCGCGCGGATGCGCGCCGCGCACGCGCGCTATCGCTCCTATGGCCAGCAGCCGGAAAGCCCCGCATGAACACCGATCTCGACCGCATCCTCGCCGATCTCGATGCCGGGATGCCGCAGGCGACGCAGCGCCTGTGCGACCTGCTGCGGATCGCCTCGGTCAGCGCCGACCCCGCGCACGCGCCCGATTGCCGCGCCGCCGCCGGCTGGCTGCGCGCCGAACTGGACGCCATCGGCTTCACCTGTGCGCTGCACGAAACCCCCGGTCAGCCGATTCTGGTCGCCCATCACCCCGGCACAGGCGGCCCCTGCCCGCCGGTGCCGGGGCCGCGCCTGCTCTATTACGGGCATTACGACGTGCAGCCGCCGGACCCGCTGGCGCTGTGGCGCAGCCCGCCGTTCGAGCCGACCATCACCGATGGCCCGCACGGCGCGCGCGTCACCGCCCGTGGCGCGGTGGACGACAAGGGCCAGGTGATGATGTGGGTGGAGGCGCTGCGGGCCTGACACCGCGCCGCCGGCGGCCCGCCGGTGCCGGTGACCATCCTGATCGAGGGCGAGGAGGAGATCGGCAGCCCCAGCCTGGAGCCGTTCCTCGCCGCCCACCCCGACGCGCTCGCCGCGGACGCCGCGATCATCAGCGACACCGGCATGTGGGACATCGACACCCCGGCGATCACCAC
>DAHWBL010000371.1 GCA_027323595.1 Acetobacteraceae bacterium
CCAGCCGCCCGCCACCACCGCGCGCGCGCAGGCCGCCCGCGCCGAGCGGGTGGCGCGCGAGGCCGCCGCCCTGCGCGCCAATTTGCGCAAACGCCGCGCCCAGCACGCCGCCCGCGCCGCCGAACCGCCGCCCGACGAACCGCCGCCAGACGAACCGCCGGGCGCCGCTGACGACCCGCCTGGTTTGCCGCCCCCGCCCGCTTCAGGCTAGATCACGCCCTCCCCGCGCAGAGTTCCCAAATGCCCGTGATGCCCGACAGCTGGATCCGCCGCATGGCCACCGAGGCCGGCATGATCGAGCCCTTCATCGAGACCCAGAAGCGCGAGGGCGTGATCAGCTACGGCCTGTCGAGCTACGGCTACGACGCCCGCGTCGCCGACGAATTCCGCATCTTCACCAATGTCGATTCCGCGGTGATCGACCCCAAGGATTTCCGCCCCGAAAGCTTCGTCACCCGCACCGGCCCGGCCTGCATCATCCCGCCGAACAGCTTCGCGCTCGCCCACACCGTCGAATATTTCCGCATCCCGCGCGACATTCTGGTGATCTGCCTGGGCAAATCGACCTATGCGCGCTGCGGCATCATCGTCAACGTCACCCCGCTGGAACCCGAATGGGAAGGCCAGGTGACGATCGAAATCTCCAACACCACGCCGCTGCCGGCGAAAATCCACGCCAACGAGGGCATCTGCCAGTTCCTGTTCCTGCAAGGTGCCGGACCGTGCGAGGTCAGCTATGCCGACAAGGCGGGCAAATACATGCACCAGCGCGGCGTCGCGCTGCCGAGGATGTAGCCGATGGACCGCATCCGAATCCGCGGCGGCAAGCCGCTTGCCGGCGAAATCCGCATCGGCGGGGCGAAAAACGCCGCCCTGCCCCTGCTCGCCGCCGGCCTGCTCACCAATGAGCGCCTGACCCTCACCAACGTCCCGCAACTCGCCGACATCGCCACCATGACCGACCTTCTGGCGGTGCATGGCGTCGCCGTCGAACCGCGCGACGAAGCCGGCCGGGTGCTGTCGATCGGCGGCGCCATCACCAACACCACCGCGCCCTACGACATCGTTCGCAAGATGCGCGCCTCGATCCTGGTGCTCGGCCCGCTGCTCGCGCGCATCGGTGAGGCGCGGGTGTCGCTGCCCGGCGGCTGCGCCATCGGCACCCGCCCGGTCGATCTGCATCTGAAGGGCCTGGAGCAGATGGGCGCGCGCATCACGCTGGATGGCGGCTACATCAACGCCGAGGTCACCGGCCGGCTGCGCGGCGGCGCGATCATCCTGCCGTTCGCCTCGGTGGGTGCGACCGAAAATCTGCTGATGGCTGCGGCCCTCGCGCAGGGCACCACCACCATCGACAACGCCGCGCGCGAGCCCGAGATCACCGACCTCGCCGAATGCCTGATCGCCATGGGCGCGCGCATCACCGGCGCGGGCAGCCACCGCCTCACCATCGAGGGCGTGGAGGCGCTGCATGCCGCCACCCACCCGATCGTGCCGGACCGGATCGAGGCCGGCACCTACGCCTGCGCCGCCGCCATCGCCGGCGGCGAGCTGCTGCTGCGCGGCGCCCGCTTCGACCACCTCGCAGCGCTCGGCCGCGCGCTCGACGATGCCGGGGTGGAGCTGTCGGAGGTCGAGGGCGGCGTGCGCGTGCGCCGCCAGAACGGCCTGCGCGGCGCGGACGTGATGACCGAGCCCTATCCGGGCTTTCCCACCGACATGCAGGCGCAGTTCATGGCGGTGATGGCGGTGGCCGAAGGTGCCGCGATGATCACCGAGACCATCTTCGAAAACCGCTTCATGCACGTGCCGGAGCTGAACCGCATGGGCGCGCGCATCAATGTCCACGGCGCCTCGGCGATCGTGCGCGGGGTCTATGCGCTGTCCGGCGCGCCGGTCATGGCCACCGATCTGCGCGCCTCGGTCTCCCTCGTCGTCGCCGGCCTTGCCGCGCGCGGCGACACCATCGTCAATCGCGTCTACCATCTGGACCGCGGCTACGAGGCGCTGGAAGCCAAGCTCGCCTCCTGCGGCGCGGACATCGAGCGGCTGACGGGCTGACACCAGGGCTTGACCGGCATATCGCCGAGTCCCGAGAAAAACTTCATCTAGTGATGAATTGCGCTTGCGACACCCAGATGTGGTGTCTACCTTCGAGAGGTCGGGTGCCGAAGGGGGAGATCGCAGATGGGTAATCAAGGCAATGTCGGGTTCGTGGAGCCAACCATGTTCGACACGGTTCAAATGCCCGGCCACCACCAGGTCCGGGTCGATCGCTCCCGCGACGCGCTGCTGACCGATTTCGGCCGCGCCACCCTCGATGACCGCTATCTGATGCCAGGCGAGAGCTACCAGGACCTGTTCGCCCGCGTCTCCAGCTTCTACGGCGACGACGCGGCGCACGCCCAGCGCATCTATGACTATATGAGCCGCCACTGGTTCATGCCCGCCACCCCGGTTCTGTCGAACGGCGGCACCACCCGCGGGCTGCCGATCTCGTGCTTCCTCAATGAGGCATCCGACAGCCTCGATGGCATCGTCAATCTGTGGAACGAGAACGTGTGGCTCGCCTCCAAGGGCGGCGGCATCGGCAGCTATTGGGGCAATCTGCGCTCGATCGGCGAGCGGGTGGGCCATAACGGCAAGACCTCCGGCGTCATCCCCTTCATCCGGGTGATGGACAGCCTGACGCTGGCGATCTCCCAGGGCTCGCTGCGCCGTGGCTCGGCCGCGGTCTATCTGCCGGTCTCGCACCCCGAGATCGAGGAATTCGTCGAAATCCGCCGCCCCACCGGCGGCGATCCGAATCGCAAGGCGCTCAACCTGCATCACGGCATCCTGGTGCCCGACGCCTTCATGCGCGCGGTCGAGGCCGGCGAGGACTGGGCGCTCACCTCCCCCAAGGACGGCGCGGTGGTGCGGCTGATCTCGGCACGCTCGCTGTGGATTCGCATCCTCACCGCGCGGATCGAGACCGGCGAGCCCTATCTGATCTATTCGGACCATGTCAGCCGCGCCCAGCCCGAGCACCACAAAATGGCCGGGCTCGAGGTCAAGACCTCCAACCTGTGCAGCGAGATCACCCTGCCGACCGGGCTTGACCATCACGGCGAACAACGCACCGCGGTCTGCTGCCTCGCCTCGCTCAATCTGGAAAGCTGGTTCTCCTGGAAGGATGATCCGCAATTCATCCCCGACGTGATGCGCTTTCTCGATAACGTGCTGGAGGATTTCATCCAGAAGGCGCCGGATTCGATGGAGCGGGCCAAATATGCGGCGATGCGCGAGCGCTCCGTCGGCATGGGGGTGATGGGTTTCCATTC
>DAHWBL010000379.1 GCA_027323595.1 Acetobacteraceae bacterium
CCGACATTGCCTGGAAGGACATGGCCGGCGCTGGCAACATCTACCGCCACGAGTATGAGGATGTGGCCGCCGCGCAGGTCTGGGCCACCGTGCGGATCGCGCTGGTGCCGTTGCGCGACGTGATCGCCGCGGAACTGGCGCGGTTTGGCTGAATCGCCGGCGGGGCGATATGAACCAACCGGACCAGCGATCAGAGGACAGACCATGGCCGGCCATAGCCAGTTCAAGAACATCATGCACCGCAAGGGCGCGCAGGATGCGCGCCGGGCGCGCCAGTTCGCCAAGATCATCCGCGAGATCACCGTCGCGGCGCGATCGGGCATCCCCGAGCCGGCGTCGAACCCGCGGCTGCGCGCGGCCATCACCGCCGCGCGGATCGCCAACATGCCCAAGGACACCGTCGATCGCGCCATCAAGAAGGCGGTGGGTGCGGGTGCCGGCGACGACTATGCCGAGGTCCGCTACGAAGGCTATGGCCCGGCCGGTGTGGCGGTGATCATCGAGACGCTGACCGAGAACCGCAACCGCACCGCCGCCAACGTGCGCGCCGCCTTCGCCAAACACGGTGGCGCGCTGGGCGAGACAAATTCAGTGAGTTTCCTGTTCAACCGGCTCGGCGTGGTGCGCTCTCCCGGCGCGGTCGCCACCGAGGATGCCATGCTGGAAGCCGCGATCGAGGCGGGCGCCGACAATGTGGAAAGCGACTCGGCCGGCCATGAGATCACCTGCGCGGCGGAGGCGTTCTTTGGCGTGCGCGACGCGCTGGAGGCCCGCTTCGGCGCGCCCGAGGAAGCCCGGCTCGACTGGCGGCCCACCATGTCGGTCACGCTGGACCAGGACAAGGCGGCCGGCGTGCTGAAGCTGATCGACGTGCTGGAAGAGGATGACGACGTGCAGAACGTCTACGCCAATTTCGACCTGCCCGAGCAGGTGATGGCAGCGCTCTCGGCCGGATGAGCGCCCTGGTTCGCCTGTTCGGGGTCGATCCGGGCCTGCGCTTCACCGGCTGGGGCGTGATCGAGAGCGAGGGCAACCGGCTGCGCCACCTCGCCGACGGCGTCATCGCCACCGACGCCGATACCCCGGTGCCCGAGCGGCTGCGGGTGCTGCATGACGCGCTCGCCGAATTGCTCGCCGCCTGGCTGCCCGATGAGGCGGCGGTCGAGGAGACCTATGTGAACCGCAACGGCGCCGCCACCCTCAAGCTGGGCTACGCCCGCGGTGTCGCGCTGCTGGCGCCGGCGCTGCGCGGCATTCCGGTCACCGAATATGGCGCCAAGGCGGTCAAGCGCGCGGTGGTCGGCACCGGGGCCGCGGACAAGGAGCAGGTGGCGATGATGGTGCGCCGGCTGCTGCCTGGCGCCACGCTGCGCCGCGCCGATGCGTCCGACGCGCTGGCGGTGGCGATCTGCCACGCCCATCATCGCGCCACGAAGTCGCGCTGGGTCGCTGCCTGATGGGCCACCGGCGATGATCGCGCTGCTGACCGGGCGCATCGACCAGATCGAGGAAGCCGCCTGCGTGATCGACGTGAACGGCGTGGGCTATCTGGTCGCCGCCTCGTCGCGCACGCTGGCCGCGCTGCCGGCCCCGCCGGGGGTCGCCCGGCTGCTGATCGAGACCCAGGTGCGCGAGGACGCGATCCAGCTTTTCGGCTTTGCCGACCGCGCCGAGCGCGACTGGTTCCGTCTGCTCACCACGGTTCAGGGGGTGGGCGCCAAGGTCGGCCTGAACCTGCTGTCGGCGCTGGCCCCGGCCGAGCTGGCACGCGCGATCAGCGCCGGCGAGCAGGCTAGCCTGACCCGCGCGACCGGGGTGGGCGCGCGCCTCGCCGCGCGGCTGATCACCGAACTGCGCGGCAAGGTCGGCGGCCTGCCGGTGGCCGGCGCGCCGTTCGTGCCGGCCACCGGGTCGGTGGCTGACGACGTGCTCTCCGCCCTGCTCAACCTGGGCTACCGCCGCCCCGAGGCGCAGGCCGCCCTGGCGCGGGTGAGCGAGCGTCTGGGCGAGGGCGCGAACCTTGACGCGCTCATCCGCGATTGCCTGAAGGAACTGGCGCGATGATCGACCAGGACGAGCGCGAGGTGTCGCCCACCCGCGCGTCGGAGGATGCGGCCGAGGCGTCGATCCGCCCGCGCAGCCTCGCCGAATTCGTCGGCCAGCAGGCCAGCCGGGAAAATCTCGCCATCTTCATCCAGGCCGCCGGCGCGCGCGGCGAGGCGCTGGATCATGTGCTGCTGCATGGCCCGCCGGGGCTGGGCAAGACCACGCTGGCGCAGATCGTCGCGCGCGAGCTGGGCGTGGGGTTTCGCGCCACCTCCGGCCCGGTGATACAGCGCGCCGGCGATCTTGCCGCGATCCTCACCAATTTGCAGCCGCGCGACGTGCTGTTCATCGACGAAATTCATCGGCTGCAACCCGCGATCGAGGAAATCCTGTATCCGGCGATGGAGGATTTCCAGCTCGATCTGATCATCGGCGAGGGGCCGGCGGCGCGCTCGGTGCGCATCGACCTCGCGCCGTTCACCCTGGTTGGCGCCACCACCCGCGCCGGGCTGCTCGCCACCCCGCTGCGCGACCGCTTCGGCATTCCGTTGCGGCTGGTGTTCTACACGCCCGAGGAGCTGCGCGGCATCGTCGCCCGCGCCGCCGGCAAGCTGGGCATGGAACTGACCGATGACGGCGCGGTGGAGATCGCCAGGCGCTCGCGCGGCACCCCGCGCATCGCCGGGCGGCTGTTGCGCCGGGTGCGCGATTTCGCCGCGGTGGCGGGGCACCGCCCGGTCGATCGCGCCATCGCCGACGCCGCGCTGACCCGCCTGGAGGTCGATGCGCGCGGGCTTGATGCGATGGATCGTCGCTATCTGCGCCGCATCGCCGAGCACCATGGCGGCGGCCCGGTGGGGGTGGAGACGCTGGCCGCCGCGCTGTCGGAGGCGCGCGACACCATCGAGGACGTGATCGAGCCCTATCTGATCCAGGAAGGGCTGCTGCTGCGCACCTCGCGCGGGCGCATGCTGGGCGACGCCGGCTGGCGCTATCTGGACCTGGCGCCGCCGCCCACCGTGGCCGCCCAGCTCGATCTGCTGGGGCGCGACCCCGAGCAGTCACAAAATTTAACATGACCTCGCATCGGCTGCCGATCCGGGTTTATTTCGAGGATACCGACGCCGGCGGTGTGGTTTATCACGCCAGCTACCTCCGTTTTGCCGAACGCGCCCGCACCGAGGCGCTGCGCGATGCCGGTGCCCCACACGCGCAATTGCAGGCCACGCATGGCATGATCTTCGTGGTGCGGCGCATCAAAATGGACTATCTGCGGCCCGCCATCCTGGATTCGCTGCTGGTGGTGCAGACCGAGTCGCTGGCCATCGGCGGCGCCTCGATCACCTTGCGGCAGCGCTTCTGGGACGGGGCGGAGCTGCTCGCGCAGATGGAGGTGGTGCTGGTGTGCATCCACCAGGCCAGCCTGCGCCCCGCCCGAATTCCGCCGCGTTGGCGCGCCATCCTGACCCCGGCAACCCCCGGGGCCGCTGAAGGAGAGTAGTTCGTTGGATCAAGCGGTTGATGCCGTCAATCTCGGTGCGGCGGGCGGCGATCTGTCGCTGTGGGGCCTGTTCATGCAGGCCGACATCGTGGTCAAGATCGTCATGCTGGCGCTGCTCGGCGCGAGCGTGTGGGTGTGGGCGATCGTGATCGAGAAATTCCTCTCGATCCGCCGCGCCACCCGCGACGCGGACCGGTTCGAGGACCGTTTCTGGTCCGGCGGCAGCCTCGATGAGCTGTATGACGAGGTCGGCGCCCGCCCGACCAGCCCGATCACCACGGTTTTCGGCGCTGGCATGGGCGAATGGCGGCGCAGCGCGCGCACCGGCACCGACATCCGCGCCAGCGGCGTGCGCGAGCGCGTCGATCGGGCCATGGCGGTGGCGATCGGCCGCGAGATGGAGCGGCTGGAGCGCTGGATGATCTTCCTCGCCTCGGTCGGCTCGACCGCGCCGTTCGTCGGGCTGTTCGGCACCGTGTGGGGCATCATGCACAGCTTCGCGGCGATCGCGGCGATGCATAACACCAATTTGTCGGTGGTCGCCCCGGGCATCGCCGAGGCGCTGTTCGCCACCGCCATCGGCCTGGTCGCCGCCATTCCCGCGGTGATCGCCTACAACAAGATCAGCACCGATCTGGCCCGTGTCGCCGGCCGGCTGGAAGGGTTCGCCGCGGAGTTCGGCGCCATCCTGTCCCGCCAGACCGAGGAGAGGGCCTGACCCATGGCCGGCTCCCCGATCGGCGGTCGTGGCTACCGCAGCAGGTCCTCGCGCTATCGCCCGATGGCTGAGATCAACGTCACCCCGATGGTGGACGTGATGCTGGTGCTGCTGGTGATCTTCATGGTCACCGCGCCGCTGATGACCTCGGGCGTCAATGTCGATCTGCCCAAGACCAACGCGGCGCCGGTCAATTCCGACAGCAAGCCGCTGACCGTCTCGGTGGATGGCACCGGCCAGATCTATCTTCAGGACGAGAAGCTGGAACTCACCGACCTCGTCACCCGCCTGCAGGCGATCAGCGAGGGCAACAAGGACCGCCGCATTTTCGTGCGCGCCGACAAGGACCTCAATTACGGCCGCATCCTGCAGATCATGGCCACCGTCACCCAGGGCGGCTTCACCAAGGTCGCGCTGCTCGCCGAGCAGACCACGGACGGTTCCCCTGCCCCGGCCGGCCGCGCCACCCCCGCCGCCGGCCCGCGCGCTCCCGCCAGACCGGCGGGCCGCTGACGCACGCAGACCCCCGTGGCACACGCCTCGGCCCATCCGCCGATCGACCCCGGACTAGGTCGCCCCGCCCTGGTCTCGGCGGCGCTGCACGCCGCGATCATCATCGCCCTGCTGGTGACGCTGCCGAGCCACAAGCCCGACGAGGCGCCCGAGGAAACCGGTTTCGCGGTCGAATTCGGTCCGACCCAGCCGACCCAGCGCGCCGACAAGCCCGCGCCGACCCCCGCGGTCGCGCCAGCACCAGTGCCCACCGACGAGCCGCCCGCACCCGAAGCGCCGAAGAACCAGCCGCTGTCGGTCGCGCCACCGCCGCCGCCGCCACCCCCGCCGCCACCGCCCACGCCCTCGGCGAGCGCGAGCCCGGCGGTGGCGCCGCCGGTGCCCACCGACATCGCGCCGACCCCCAGCACGGTGCCGCCGCCGGCCGCCGCGCCGCAGCCCAGCCAGTCCGCGCCATTGCCGGTGCCGCCGCTGCCGGTGCCGCCGCCGCCGGTGCCCGTCACCACCCCGCCGGCGCCCAACGCACAGCCAAACCCGACCAAGAACCCCGCGCCGGACTCGCGGGAGCTGCAGAACACGCTCGAAAAATTGCGTGCCCTGGTGCAGAAGCAGGCGCCCAAGGCGAAATATAATCCGGCCCAGGGTGGCGCGCCGAACGGCGGCGGCAACCCCAACGGCAGCGACACCAACGCGCTGTCCGCCGACGCGCGCCGCGCCATCGGCGACCAGGTGCGCGAATGCTGGACCCGCGATGCCGGCGCGCTCGATGCCGACAAGTTGCAGGTTCGCCTGCAGGTGATCACTGATGGCGACGGCGTCGCGCGGCAGGCGAAAGTCGCCGGCGACGATCTGGCGCGCATGTCAAATCCGGTCTTTCGTGCGTTTGCCGAACGTGCCATCCGTGCCGTGCTCGACGCGCGCTGCGCCAAGCTGCCATTGCCGCCGGCCATGCTCGGCAGCCAGCGCACGCTTGATTTTCGTTTCAGCCCCTGAGGCGCCACCAGGGCGGCGCCACCATGCGGGCGCCACCATGACCCGATCCTGGCCCGGCTCTGGGCCCGCGACGATGGAGACGACCATGCCGAGCCTGCCACCGAACCCGCACTTCAGCCGCCGCGACCTGCTTGCCGGAGGTGCTGGTCTGCTCGCCCTGCCGCTCGCCGCGCCATTGGCGCGCGCGGCCTCGCCGACCGGCGCCAGCGCGGTGATCGACGTCGATCGCGCGCGATCCGCGCCGATCCCGATCGCGCTGCCCGATCTGGGCGGCGACCCCACGCTCGGCGCGCAGATCGCCGGGGTGATCGCCAACAACCTTGCCGGCTGCGGGCTGTTTCGGGTGATCCCCGCGCAGGCCTACGGCGCCGCCCCCGTCGGCGACGTGCCGCAATGGTCGAAATGGTCGGGCGTCGGCGCGCAGGCGCTGGTCACCGGCCGCGCCGAGACGCAGGGCGATCAGACCCGCATCGAGTTCCGGCTGTGGGACGTGCTGCCGCAGACCCAGATCCAGGGCACCGCCTACACCACCACCGCGGCCAACTGGCGGCGCATCGCCCACATCATGTCCGATGTCATCTATGAACGGCTGCTGGGCGAGAAAGGCTATTTCGATTCGCGCATCGCCTACATCGCCGACACCGGCCCGCGCGACCGGCGCACCCGCCGGCTCGCCATCATGGACCAGGACGGGCAGAACACCCGCTACCTCACCGACGGCACCTGGATGGCGCTGACGCCGCGCTTTCACCCCACCCGCGATCAGCTCGCCTATATGAGCTATGTCGGCAACCGCCCGCGCGTTTATCTGATGGATCTGGGGTCGGGGCGGCAGCAATTGCTCGGCGATTTCGATCGCATGACCTTCTCGCCGCGCTTCAGCCCCGACGGGTCCGGCATTTTGATGTCGGTGGCGCATGGCGGCGGCTCGGACATCGTTTCGGTCAATCTCGCCTCGCGCGCGACGCGCCAGCTCACCCAGTCCGGCGCGATCGATGTCAGCCCCTGCTACAGCCCCGATGGCAGCCAGATCGTGTTCAATTCGGATCGCAGCGGCGATCAGCAACTTTTCGTGATGGACGCCGGCGGCGGCAATGTCCGCCGGATCAGCTTCGGTGCCGGTCGGTATGCCACGCCGGTCTGGTCGCCGCGCGGCGACCTGATCGCGTTCACCCGGCTCGGCGGCGGCAATTTCGCCATCGGCGTGATGCGCCCCGACGGCTCGGGCGAGCGCATCCTGTCGGAAAGTTTCTCGGTGGAAGGCCCAACCTTCTGTCCCAATGGCCGCGTGCTGATGTTCTGGCGCACCTCGCCGGCGCGCGACAATCGCGGCACCGGCTACGGCTCGCGGCTGGTGTCGATCGACATCACCGGCTTCAACGAGCGTGTCGTGCCGACCCCGACCGACGCCTCCGATCCGGCCTGGTCGCCCTTGCTGGGGTGATGTGTCGCCGCGGTGCAGCGGCTGTCACGAATATTTCCCGATCGCATGGGTGTTATGACCGGAATGAGTGGAAATGCGGACTTGACCGTTCCAGCAACGAAGACGTAAGCCGTCAGCGGTGCGGTGGTGGCCTGTTTCAAGGTCACGCTCAGCCTTGTGATCCAGACTTGTTTGCCCCAAAGATTCCCCCCCAAACCAGGGACTCATCGTCATGAACATCAAAATCCTGAGCGCGTTCGCCGCGGTCGCTCTGCTCGCCGCATGCGAGTCCTCCACCGACGCGACCAAGACCGCCGGCTCCGCCGCCGGCCCGGTGCCGGGCAGCCAGGAAGACCTGGTCGCCAATGTTGGTGATCGCGTGTTCTACGCGCTCGACAGCTCGCGGCTGAGCGCGGATTCCACCGCCACGCTCGACCGTCAGTCCGGCTGGCTCGCCAAGTATGCCCAGGTCAATGTCCAGCTCGCCGGCAACTGCGACGAGCGCGGCACCGAGGAATACAACCTGGCGCTCGGCCAGCGCCGCGCCAACGCCGCCCGCGACTACCTGGTCGCGCATGGCGTCGCCGCCGCGCGCATCACCACCATCAGCTACGGCAAGGACCGCCCGACCGCGCTGGGCTCCAACGAGGACGCGTGGAAGCAGAACCGCAACGCGATCACCTCGGTCCGCTGAACCCAGCCGTCCGAACCACGACAATCAGCCGGCGGCCGCAAGGTCGCCGGCTTTTTTTGTTTTTGCTACACTGATCCGCCAGACCGGAGATGATCATGATGCCTGCTGCCCATCGCCATTTCGTCCCGCGCCTCGCCGCCGCCGCCGGCCTGCTGCTCGCGCTCGCCGGCCCGGCCGCCGCGCAGATC
Source organism: Acetobacteraceae bacterium (assembly GCA_027323595.1). Classification (GTDB taxonomy): domain Bacteria; phylum Pseudomonadota; class Alphaproteobacteria; order Acetobacterales; family Acetobacteraceae; genus CAIVDX01. The sequence continues at coordinate 8,077 of DAHWBL010000379.1, forward strand.
GATTCGCGCGAAGGCATCGCGCTGCAAAACCAGATCCGTGAATTGCGCAGCCAGATCGACCAGTTGCGCGGCGGCCTGCCCGCGCCGGTGCCGCAGTCCGCGGCACCGGTCGCGCCACCATCGCGCGCCGGCGGCTCCGATCTCACCGCGCAGTTGCTCGACCGGGTGGCGGCACTTGAGGAACAGACGCGCGCGCTGCGCGGCCAGGTGGAGGCGCAGGGCCACGCGCTCGATGTCGGCACCGCCGATCTGGGCAAGAAGATCGACGATCTGGATTTTCGCCTCCAGGCGCTCGAAGGCGGCGGCCACCCGCCGGTCGCGCGCCCGGCCACGCAGGCCGCGGCACCGGCGCGGCGCACGCCCGAGCTCGCGCTCCAGGAGGCCACCGCCGCACTCGCCCGGCATGACTACCCCGCCGCCGAGACCGCCGCGCGCGAGGCCAAGGCGGCGAAAGGTCCGCGCTCGAACGATGGCGGCTTCCTGCTCGCCGAGGCGCTGGCCGGGCAGCGCAAATGGCCCGAGGCCGCGGTCGAGTTCAATGACAGCTACGAGCACGCCCGCGCCGGTGCGCACGCGCCCGACTCGCTGCTCGGGCTCGCCAACGCGCTGGTCGCGCTGAAGGACAACCGCAGCGCCTGCGACGCGCTGGCCAAGCTGCGCGCGGAGTTCCCCGCGCCACGCTCCGACCTTCGTGAATCGATCGCCGCGACGCGGGCGCGTGCCGGCTGCCGCTGACCCCCACCCGGCCGGCTGGTTCGCCGCGCTGATGGCGCGGCTGGGGCCGTTTCGCGCCGATCGCGCGGTCGGCGTGGCGGTATCGGGCGGGGCTGACAGTCTGGCGCTGGCCTGGCTTGCCGCCGGCTGGGGGCGGCCGCTGGGGTTGGTCGTCGATCACGGTCTGCGCCACGGCTCCGCCGCCGAGGCATCGCTCACCGCGCGACGGCTCGCCGATTTCGGTGTTCCCGCCCGCATCCTCACGCTCGATCTGCCGGCCGCAAGCACCGCTGCCGCCGCGCGGCGGGCGCGCTATGATGCGCTCGCCGCCGCCTGCGCGGATGCCGGACTGCCGCAGCTTCTGCTGGGCCATCATGCCGGCGACCAGGCCGAGACTCTGCTGCTGCGCGCCCTGCATGGCAGCGCCGCCGCGGGTCGCGCCGGGATGGCGGCGATCCAGCGGCATGGCGACATCGCGCTGCTGCGGCCGCTGCTGGGCACGCCGCGCGCCGCGCTGCTGGCGCTGCTGCGCGCGCGCGCGATCGGGTGGGTGGAGGACCCGTCCAACACCAACCTCGCCGTCGAGCGGGCGTGGCTGCGCGTCGCCATCGGTGAACCGGATGGTTTGGGGCCGCGCACCGCGCATCTGTGCGCCGCCGCCGCCGGCTGGGCGGAGCGGCGGATGCAGGCCGAACAGGAGGTCGCGCGGTGGCTGGCCGGGCATGCGATGCTGCATCCGGCGCTGTTCGC
>DAHWBL010000273.1 GCA_027323595.1 Acetobacteraceae bacterium
CGGCGCTGCGGGTGGCGGGGTTCGCGGTTGCCGGCGCCGGCGCGGGGCTGGCCGGTGGCGGGTTCGCCCACGTCAAGGGCGCGGTGTTTCCCACCTATGGCGCGATCGCGCGGTCGGTGGATGCGCTGGTGATGGTGCTGCTCGGCGGGCTGGACAGCGCGATCGGGCCGGTGGTGGGCGCGCTCGCCTATACCGGGCTGTTCGAGGCGCTGCTGCGGCTGGTGCCGCTGTGGCGGTTCGCGCTGGGGCTGCTGATCATCGCGATGGTGCTGGCGCTGCCCGGTGGGCTCGCCGGGCGGCGGCGGGCGTGACGGCCCAACCTGAAGCGGCGCGGCTGGAGGTGGTGGGGCTGGGGCACCGGTTCGGCGGCAATCTGGTGCTGGACGATCTGTCGCTGCGGGTGGGCGCGGGCGAGCTTGTGGCGCTGATCGGGCCGAACGGGGCCGGCAAATCGAGCTGTTTCGCCGCGATCGGCGGGCAGTTGCGCCCCGATCGCGGGCGCATCCTGCTCGATGGCGCCGACATCACCGCGCTGGCGCCGGAGCGGCGGGCGCGCGCGGGGCTCGCGCGGTGCTTTCAGACCGGCAGCGTGTTCGCCTCGATGAGCGCGCGGGAAAATGTGCAGACCGCGCTCAGCGCCGCGCATGGCAGCTTCTGGCGGCCCTGGCGGCCGGCGGCGGACTGCGCGGTGGCCGAGGCGGGGGCGCTGCTGGACGAGCTTGGCATCGCCGATCTGGCCGGGCGCGCCGCGGGCTCACTGCCGCCGCCGGCGATCCGGCGGCTGGAGATCGCGGTGGCGCTGGCCGCCCGGCCGCGTCTGCTGCTGCTGGACGAGCCCACCGCGGGGCTTGCCAGCGCCGACCGGGCGGGGCTCGCGGCGCTGATCCGCCGGCTGGCGCGGCCCGGCGGGATGGCGGTGCTGTTCGTCGAGCATGATTTCGACATGGTGGCCGCGATCGCCGACCAGGTGGTGGTGCTGGACCGTGGCGCGAGGCTGGCGGCGGGCACGCCGGGCGAGGTGCGGGCCGATCCGGCGGTGCGGGCGGCCTATTTCGGTGAGGCCGCGAATCGGATTGACGGCAGGTAATTTAAGTGTAATATGTCAATTCGGAATCTTTTCGTTTACGCGGAATCTTGCCGGCCACAATCGATGCGCGCAATCGACGCGCGCAATCGATGTGGCGGCCGGATCGGGTCGGGGGTCGGTCGGGATGAACAACACCATCGTCATTTCCGCGGCCTTGTGGGCCGCGATCATCTGGGCGGTCCACTGGGCGATGCTGGCGCTGTGAAGGGCTGATCGGCCCGCGTGCTTGATTGGCGCGTGCTCTATTGGCGGGCGTGCAGTTGGCGCAGCGCGCGGTCGATCCACAGGGCGGTCACTTTTTCCTGCAATGAATTCTGCCGCAGCCGCTCATTGAGGGCGGGGAAATCCACCCGGTCCAGCGCCTGGTCCTGGTTGAAGCAGGAGAACACCACGCTGCGCGCGCCGGTGATGGGATCGATCTGCGGTTGCAGGCACTGCGCGCAGACCTCCTTCATCATGCATTGCATCGGGCTGTTGATCGAGCCGATGGCGCGGTGGCCGGCGCGCAGATATGGCGCCAGCACGCCGTGGCGCGCGGCACCCACCGCCTGCATCATGCGGTCCGAGCCGATCACGATCAGTTCCTCGCAATCGGAGAGTTGCACGTCCTGGGCGCCAAGTTCGCCCGACGCATAGGCCGCCATGGCGGCGACGATGTTGCCGGTGAAGGCGTGGTCCTGTGGCCGGGTGGGGGTGAAGCCCGGCGCCTCGTCGCAACACCAGACGATGACGTCGGCGGCGCGCTCGATCTCCTCGATCTTGTAGCGGTCGATGATCTTCTTGTAGCCGGCGAAATAGAGCACCTTGCTGCCGGCGGCGCGGGCGGCGGCGCCGATGGAGAACAGCACCGCGTTGCCCAGCCCGCCGCCGACCAGCGCGACGGCGGAGTTGGCGGGAATGTGGGTGGGCGTGCCGGTCGGGCCCATCAGCACCACCGGCTCGCCGGGGTTGAGCATGGCGCAGATATCGGAGCTGCCGCCCATCTCGAGCGCGATCACCGACACGAGGCCGCGCGCGGGGTCGGTCCAGGCGCCGGTCATCGCCAGGCCCTCCATCGCCAGCACGGTGGCGCCGATGCCCGGCTCGCCGACGCGCGGGGCGAGCATCTCGTAGTTCTGCAGGCGATAGAACTGGCCGGGGCGGAAGGCGCGCGCCGCCGCCGGGGCGTGCAGCACCAGTTCGACGATGGTGGGGGTGAGGCGGTTGACCGCGTGCACCCGTGCCGCGAGCGCGTCGGCGCAGTTGGCCAACAGCTCAGCCCCGCTCAGCGAACTTGCCGGGCGGGCGGCAAGGGCGGCCGACACCACCGGATAGCCGCGTTTGGCGCTGCCCATCGCCTTCACCACATTGCCGAAGAAGCTCGGATGCAGATCGCCGAAGAAGCTGACGAAGCCGCCGTTCTGGGCGCGGTGCATCAGCACGTCGGCGCGGGCGGGCTTGCTCAGCGCGCGCTCAGGCGTGACCGGCGCGCCGGTTTCGTCGATCGCCTGGAAATAGCGGCCATCGAGCAGAATCCGGTCATCCTCGCGCGCCCACACGGTGTTGGGCGCGGTGCCGGCGGCGACGATGACCGCGCGCGCCGGCAGGACGACCTGCGTGCCATCCGCGCGGGTGCAGCGCAGCGCGGCGGCGTGGCCGAAGCCATCGAGCATCACCTCGGCCGGGCTCAGCCCCTCGGCGAAGCGCACGCCCTCCTGCATCGCCTTTTCCACCTCCTCGTGGTTCAGCGTGTAGGACGGCGCGTCGATCAGCCGGCGGCGATAGGCGATGGTGGCGCCGCCCCAGGATTCCAGCAGCGGTGCAAACATCGCTGCCCTGCCCTCGGCCTTTGCCGCCGCGCGTTCGGCCGCGATGGCGCCGGCATGGGCGAGGAATTCGTCGGCGATGGCGGCTTCCTCGGCGGTCCAGCGCGCGCGCACCGCGTCCGGCCCGTGCTCGGCGAACAAGATCCTGGTGCGGGCGGCGAATTTCTCGACCTGGCGGACATAGTAGGCGAGGCTCTCGGTGGCGGTGTCGATGGCGGTGAGGCCGCCGCCGATCACCACCACCGGCATGCGCAGCTGCAGATTGGCGATCGAGCTTTGCTTGGCGGCCCCTGTGAGTTGCAGCGCCATCAGGAAATCCGACGCCTGGCGCACGCCGCGCGCGAGGCCGCCGGGAATGTCGATGACGGTGGGCTTGCCGGCCCCCATGCACAGCGCGATATGGTCGAAGCCCATCGCCCAGGCATCGTCCATCGACAGGGTGGCGCCGCCGCCGAAACGCACGCCACCGAAGGCGGCGAACTGCGCGCGGCGTTCCAGCAGCAGGCGGATCAGTTTCAGATAGTTCTTGTTCCAGCGCACGGTGATGCCGTATTCGGCGACCCCGCCGAAGCCGGCCATGGCGCGGTCATCGAGATTTTCATAGAGCCGCTCGACATCGCGCACCGGCTCGTTGGCGTCAAAGCCGAGCGGTTCGAGCTTCAACCCATCGATGGCGACCACGGTGTGGCCGTCGTTCATCAGATGATGCGCCAGCGTGAAGCCGGCCGGACCGAGCCCGACCACCAGCACCTTGCGCCCGCTGTCGGGGCGCGGCAGCGGGCGGCGCAGATCGAGCGGGTTCCAGCGGGTGAGCAGCGCATACAGCTCAAAGCCCCAGGGCAGGCCCAGCACGTCGCGCAAAATCGAAGTCTCGGCCTGCGGAATATCGACCGCGGTCTGTTTTTGGTAGATGCAGGCCTTCATGCAGTCATTGCAGATGCGGTGGCCGGTGGCGGCCATCATCGGGTTGTCGATGGCGATGGTGGCGAAGGCGCCGAGCAGGTTTCCCTGCGCGCGGATCTGGTGCATCTCCGAAATTCGCTCATCGAGCGGGCAGCCGGCCAGGGTGACGCCGAAGCCGGATTTGGCGTAGCCGCCGCTGGCGCGGTCGCGCAGGCCCTTGGAGCAACTGTCCTTGCCCTGGTTGTGGCACCAGATGCAGTAATTCATCTGGTCCAGCGCCTGCGCGGTGGTCATGCCTGGATCGGTCAGGGCGAAGCCGTCACGCGGGCGCCACTGGTCGGTCGGCAGGCGCTGCATCAACACGCCGTCGCGCTCGATGGTTTCCAGATGCAGAAGATGCGCGGGATCGACCTTGCGCGGGGCGCCGAACAGGATGTCGTCGCGGTGGGCGTGCTGGCCGGCCGGGGTCAGCGTGGCCCAGGCGGCGTAGCGCCTGAGCAGGTCGGTGGCGGTGGCGTCGTCCGCCCAGGCGGTGATGGCGGCGGCGAAGCCGGCCTCGGTGAGCGGGGCGCCGAGCCGCGCCTCGATGTCAGCGCGCAGCGCGGGGCCGTCGAAGCCGGCGGGATCGGGGTAGGATTTGAGCGCCTGGCGCTGCACGAACAGCCGCTTGGCCGCGTGGACCCCGTCGCGCGCGGTGGTGGCGTCGGCGATGGCGTCCAGCTCGGCGGAGATGGCGAACAGGGTGCCCAGGAATTCCTGAAGGTGCGGGGCGAGCGCGATGACCAGCTCGGCCTCGGGGCGGGCGGACAGCGCCTCGGGGTCGGCGCGGCCGGCGAGCAGGCGGGCGCGCAGCTCGGGGTCGGCGGCGGCGAGATGGTCGATGAACAGCCGGTCCAGCCGGATCAGCCCGGCGCGGTCGGCGAGGTCGGCGAAGGTCAGTCCAAGGCCGGGCACGGGAGCGGGGGCGGCGTCCATCATTTATCCAATCATCGGGCCATTTGCCGGGCCATTTGCCGGCAACGCGGGTCGGGTCGCGGTATGCAGAGGCGGGGGCGGTGCGTCAACGCGGCGGCGGCGCGGGGCAAGCTGAGCTGCCATGACAAAGGGGCGCGGCCCGCCGGCCACGCCCCCTATCTTCCGGTTCGACGCGCCGGCCCGCGCGGGGCCGCGCCGGTGTCAGACGTTCAGATCGACATCCTTGTTTTCATGCAGGAACAGCACGCCGATGACCGCGGTGATGATGGACACGATGATCGGATACCACAGGCCGTAATAGATATCGCCCGACCAGGCGACGAGCGCGGTGGCCAGCAGCGGCAGCATGCCGCCGAACCAGCCGTTGCCGATATGGTAGGGGAACGACATCGAGGTTTAGCGGATGCGCGCGGGGAACAATTCCACCAGATAGGCGGCGATCGGGCCGTAGACCATGGTGACGTAGGTGATCATCACGCACAGCAGGATGAACGCCTCGACCCAGTTGATCTTGGCGCGATCGGGCGCGGCCTTGTAGCCGGCATCGGCGAGCGCCTTGCTGATCACCGCGGCGGCGGGCATCTCCAGCCGGGTGGCGCCGATATTGACCACCACCTCCTTGCCCGGTTCGGCCGGCAGCGAGGAGAAGGACAGGCCGGACTTGGTCAGCTGGTCCTTCACCCGGTCGCAGGCGCTGAAGCTGCTCCATGGCCCGACGAACACATGGAACTGGCAGTTGTCGGCGGCGACGGTGATCTTGGTGCTGGACTGGAAGGCGGCGAGATCGGGGTTGATCGCGCGGGTCAGCTCCTGGAACAGCGGGAAATAGGTCACCGCGGCGATGATGCAGCCCGCCATGATGATCTTTTTGCGCCCGATGCGGTCCGACAGCGCGCCGAACACCACGAACAGCGGGGTGCAGACCAGCAGCGCGGTGCCGAGCAGCAGGTAGCTGGACAGATAATCCAGATGCAGCGTGATACCGAGGAAGAACAGCGCGTAGAACTGTCCGGTGTACCAGACCACGCCCTGGCCGGCGCACAGGCCGAACAGCGCGAGGGCGACGTATTTGTTGTTGGGGTAATGCAGGAAGGTCTCGGTGAGCGGGCGCTCGGAGCCGCGATCTTCTTCCTTCATCAGCTTGAACACCGGGCTCTCGTTCAGCTTCAGCCGGATGTAGAGCGACCACAGCAGCAGCACCAGCGACACCGCGAAGGGCAGGCGCCAGCCCCAGGACAGGAAGGTCTTGGGGTCCATCGTCTCACGGGTCAGCAGGATCACGACCAGCGACAGGAACAGGCCGACGGTGGCGGTGGTCTGGATCCAGGCGGTGGAGCGGCCGCGGCCGCCCTTGGGGGCATGCTCGGCGACGTAGGTCGCCGCGCCGCCATATTCGCCGCCCAGCGCCAGGCCCTGGAGCAGGCGCAGCAGCACCAGGATCAGCGGCGCGGCCCAGCCGATCGAGGCATAGGTGGGCAGCAGGCCGGTGCAGAAGGTGGAGAAGCCCATCACCACGATGGTGATCAGGAAGGTGTATTTGCGGCCGACCATGTCGCCGATGCGGCCGAAGAAGACCGCGCCGAACGGGCGCACCAGAAAGCCGGCGGCGTAGGTGGCGAAGGCGGACATGAGGGCGGCGGTGTCGTTGCCGGGCGGGAAGAACAGGCCGGCGAAGAACGGAGCGAGGGTCGCGTAAAGATAAAAATCATACCACTCGAACACCGTGCCGAGCGAGGAGGCGAGGATGACCCGCCGTTCCTCCGCGGGCGTGATGACGAGAGGCGTACGGCCGGCGAGCCCTGCGCTTGCGCTCATGGATTCATTTCCTCCGCTTGCAGGCATGAAGATGAGCCTGACGAATGATTTGCGACGCGCTGGCCACGGGCAAACCCGTTGCCTTTGCATCGCGATCACTCTTCCGTCAGTTTCGGCGAAATGGCAAGTGTTGGCACTTGAATCACGCGCCCGATGAACAAGGCGCGCAACGGAGGCGACGTCATGCAGCCCGATCGCTCGGTGCAGGCCCCTGGTGGGTCGGCTTACGGTACGCACTACGCCGCATGGCGGGCGGACCCGCGGGGCTGGTGGGAAAAAGCCGCCGAGCGGATCGACTGGCATCGGCGGTGGGACCAGGTGTTCACCCCCGAGTCGGGGCCGTGGGGCGCCTGGTTCGCCGGCGCGGAGATGAACACCGCCGTCAATTACCTGGACCGCCATGTCGCCGCCGGTGCGGGGGCGCGCACCGCGCTGATCTGGGACAGTCCGGTCAGTGGGCAGGTGCGCCATATCAGCTACCAGGAGCTGCTGGACCGCACCGCGCGCTTCGCCGGCGCGCTCGCGGCACTTGGCGTGCGGCGGGGCGACCGGGTGGTGATCTACATGCCCATGGTGCCCGAGGCGGCGGTGGCGATGCTGGCCTGCGCGCGCATCGGGGCGATCCATTCGGTGGTGTTCGGCGGGTTCGCCGCGCCGGAGCTGGCCGCGCGGATCGAGGATGCGCGCCCGACGGTCATCGTGTGCGCGAGCTGCGGCATCGAGCCGGGGCGGGTGGTGGCCTACAAGCCGCTGCTGGACCAGGCGCTCGCCCTTGCCACGCACCAGCCGGCGGCCTGCGTGATCCTGCAACGCCCGATGCTGGAGGCGGCGTTGCTGCTCGGACGCGACCATGATTTCGAGGCGGTGACGGCGGCGGCGGCACCGGCGGACCCGGTGATGGTGGCGGCCACCGATCCGCTTTATATCCTCTACACCTCCGGCACCACCGGCAAGCCCAAGGGCATCGTGCGCGACAATGGCGGGCATGCCGTGGCACTCGCCAACTCCATTGCCACCATCTACGGACTTCAGGCCGGCGATGTGATGTGGACGGCGTCCGATGTGGGCTGGGTGGTCGGCCACAGCTATATCGTCTACGCGCCGCTGCTGGCCGGGCTGACCAGCGTGATGTATGAGGGCAAGCCGGTGGGCACGCCCGATGCCGGCGCGTTCTGGCGGGTGATCGCGCAGCACAAGGTGAAATTGCTGTTCACCGCGCCGACCGCGCTGCGCGCCATCAAGCAGCAGGACCCGCAGGGCGCGCATGTCGCGCGACACGATATCTCCAGTCTGGAGGCGCTGTTTCTGGCAGGCGAGCGCTGCGACCCGCCGACCGCGACCTGGATCGGCGGGCTGCTGGGTCGCCCGGTGGTGGATCATTGGTGGCAGACCGAGACCGGCTGGGCGATCACCGCGGGGTTTCGCGGCTATGGGCTGTTCGCGTCAAAGCCAGGCTCGGGCGGACGCCCCTGCCCCGGCCATGATCTGCAGGTGCTGGACGATCATGGCGCGGTTCAGCCGGCCGGCACGCAGGGGCACCTGGCGGTGCGGCTGCCGCTGCCGCCTGGCTGCGCGCCGACGCTGTGGCAGGACGATGCCGGATTCTCTCGTGCCTATCTGGAGGATTTCCCAGGCTGGTACCGCACCGGCGACGGCGGCATGATCGACGCGGACGGCGATGTGTGGGTGATGGGGCGCACCGACGACATCATCAACGTCGCCGGGCATCGGCTGTCCACCGGGGCGATGGAGGAGGTGCTGGCGAGCCACGCCGATGTCGCCGAATGCGCGGTGGTGGGCGCGCATGACGAGATCAAGGGGCAGGCGCCGCTGGGGCTGGTGGTGCTGAAATCCGGTGTCACGCGCGATCACGACGCGATCGCCGCGGAGCTGGTGGGGCTGGTGCGCGAACGCATCGGGCCGGTGGCGGCGTTGCGCCGGGTGCTGGTGGTGGCGCGGCTGCCCAAGACCCGATCGGGCAAGATTTTGCGTGCCTCCATCAGGAGAATGGCGGACGGGCAGGCTGCGAACGCACCCGCGACGATCGAGGACCCTGCGGTGCTGGGCGAGATCGCCGCGGCACTTGGAAAAGGTCAGACGTAGCGCAGGATCACGAACCCGCCGACCACGCCGATGGCGACCAGCGAGGTGACCAGGGTCAGCCGCCGCTCGATGAAATCACGCACCGGCTCGCCGAACCTGCGCAGCAGGCCGGCGACGATGAAGAAGCGGGCGCCGCGCGTGACCACGCTTGCCGCCATGAACAGCGGGAAATTGAACGAAGCGGCACCCGAGGCGATGGTGACGATCTTGTAGGGGATCGGGGTGAGGCCCTTGATCAGGATGACCCACAGGCCGTACTCGGCATACCGGTCCTTGAAGGTCTGGAACGCCGCTTCGTAATGATAGGCGTGCAGCAGCGGCTGCGCGAGCTGGTCGAACAGCGCGTAGCCGATGAGATAACCAAAGGCGCCGCCGATCACGCTGCCCAGGGTGCAGATCAGCGCGAGGCGCCAGGCGCGGGGCGGCTGGGCGAGCGCCATGGGCACCAGCATCGCGTCCGGCGGGATGGGGAAGAAGCTCGCTTCGGCGAAGGCGAGGCCGAACAGCCACCACGGCGCGGCGCGGGTGGCGGCAAGGGCGATCACACGGTTGTAACTGCGGCGGAGCATGATGGCCCCGCGCATAGCAGGCGGTGACGCGCAAGGCCAGGGGGAGCGCTCAGACCAGCGCGCGCATCGCGCGCAGCAGCTCGCCGTCCGGATTCTGCATCTGTTCGAGGACGCTGAAATGGTTCGCCCCGGCCACCGGGATCAGCGCGCCGGGGCAATGGTGGGCGGCGCGCCAGGCATGGAAATCACGTGACTGGCGCACCATCTCCGGCAACTCCGCCGAACCGTAGCCGATGATCAGCTTCTTGCGGCTGGGCGGGTGGCGGATCGGCGAGCCGGCGGCGATGTCCGCGTCGGACAGTTTCAGCAGATCGTCCACATACATGTCGCGCAACGGCAACAATTCATAGATGCCGCTCACCGCCATGCCGGCGACGACCGACGGGTGGTCGAGCGCGGCCGCGGCCAGATGGCCACCGGCGGACCAGCCGGTGAGGATGATCGGCCCGGCGATGCCGTGCGCGGGGCCGTGCGCGGCGAGCCAGTCCAGCGCGGCATGGATTTCATCGATGATGCCCGACAGGCTGATCGCGGGCGCCAGCGTGTAGCCGGGCAGCGCCACGCTCCAGCCATGCGCGCGCGCACCGGCGGCCACGGCGGCGAAATTCTCGCGGCTGTTATATTGCCAAAATCCGCCATGGATGAAAACCATGCAGGGCGCGGCTGGATTTTCCGCCGGGAACAGATCCCATTTCGTGCGCTCGCCGGGCGCGTAGGCGAGGTCGAGATGCTGGGGATGGGCGGCGCGCCAGGAGGCGCCATCGGCATCGCGCCGTGCGACGATCGCGTCACGGTCCGGCGTGGCGGCGGCATTGTTGTAGGCCTGGTCACGTTCTGCGCGGGACAGCGCGCTCCAGCCTGGCGGCAGATGCGCCGGTGATGCCAGATATGCCTGATCGATCATGATCCCTCCTGTCTTTGCAAAACCGTTCCGAGCGTGCTGCCACGGGTGATGCCGCGCGGGCGCTCATCGGATCGCATCACATCGGCGAGCAGACCGCAATCGGGCGTGATGACGCTGCCGTCGATCACCACCAGATCGGGCAGCAGCCGGCGCGGCACCACCAGACGTTCGCGGCGGCTGTCCAGAAAACTCCAGCTTCCCTCGACCTCGCGCAGCAGCGTGATGTTGGCGCGCGCGCCCACCCCCAGATGGCCGATGGACGGATCGCCCAGCACGCGCGCGGGCGTGGCGGTGAGCGCGCGCACCGCGTCGGGCAGGCCGATGCCAAGACCGAGCATCTTGTTGAGGCCGCCGATCAGCGAATAATCCAGAATGCTGAAATCGTGGTAGGCACAGAAATCGCCGTGCACGTCCGAGCCCAGAGTGTCGGGCATGATGCCCGCATCGAGCATCTTGCGCGCGATGGCGAAGCTGAAATTGATGCCGTGGCCGAGATCGAACAGCACGCCCGCGGCCCGTGCCTCATGCAGCCACGATGGCACCGACTCATGAACGCTCATGATGCCGTCTGGCATGTTGGAATAGACATGGGCCAGCACATCGCCCGGCTTGAGGAACGGCACCACCTGCGCCATCACCGAGGAGGGGGCGGGGCGCGAGGCCTCATCGACCGGAAACAGCTCGCCGGTGTGCACATACAGCGGCAGCGACAGGGCCCGCCCGCACTCCGCGGCACGGCCCAGAACCTCGGTGCCCCAATGCGAAAATCCGCCGCTCTCGCCGTGACATTTGATGCCGCGCACCAGCCGCGGATGCTGCGTGGCGATGTCGGCGAAGGCGGTGAAATCAACCATGCGCGGATTATGCAGCGTGGTGCCTTCCATGCCGCCCTGCAGGGCGCCGGCGACATTGATGGAGACGAAGGCGCGGACGTCGGTCTTTGCCGGGTCGGCGATGTAGGCCTTGAAGCCGCCCAGCGTCCAGGCGCCGGAGCTGCCCTGGTCAACGATGGTGGTGGCACCGGCGTTGATCCCGGCGGCATCGGGTGGCACGCCGAAATTGGTGACCCATTCATAGCAATGCACGTGCATGTCGATGAAGCCTGGCGCCACGATGGCGCCGGCGGCATCGATGGCGCGGCGTGCGGTCATCGCGCTCGCCGCCGCGCCCACCGCCACCACCTGGCCGCCGAGGATGGCAATGTCGCTGGTGGCGTCGATGTTGTTGGCCGGATCGATCAGCCTGCCGCCGGTGATCAGCAGGTCGGCGTGGCGTGGCGTGGCGGGCGACATGCGGGGCTCTCCTTGTGATGACATCACCATAGTCCGGCGAACCGCAGGCCGGCGACATTTTCATAGGCGGGAATGCCGGTGGCAAGCCCGGCCGCCACCGCGAAGGCGCACAGGCCGGCCGCCGCCTGCGGTGTGATCGCCGCATGGGTCCAGGGCAGGTCCTGGCGCACCACCGCCTCGATCGCCGCCGCATCCTCGGGCGGAAACCAGGCCTGGCCGACGACAGCAGCAAGAGCCGGATCGGCCCGCAGCCGCGCCTGGGCAGTGACGATCGCGCGCACGCCGGCGGCGACCAGCTCCGGATCGTTGTTGACCAGCTCGTCGGAAACCGCGAGTGCCGGAAACGTGTAATGCAGCGCCGAGGCCGGCGCGATGCCGCCGCGCGGATCGATCAGCACCCGGCCCGCCCCCGAGCGGATGGCGGCGGCCGCACCCATGGCGTTCGCCCAGAACCCATCGATCAGCCCATCGCGAAGGGCGGCCGCCGCGGTGACGCCGAGCGAGGCGCCAGGCGCATCCGCGCCCGGCACCGCGACGATGCGCACATCCCGATCCGGATCGATCCCCGCGGCGCGCAGCATGACCTTCAGACCAAGCTCGACCATCGGTGCCGCACCGATGCGCAGGCCCCGGATCGCCGCGAGATCACCCGGCACGCCGGGGTGCGACGGCGTCACGACCAGCTTCCAGTACATGCCCTGCGACAGGGCGGCGACCAGTTTTACCCCGCGAAACTCGGGGAATATCGCAAGTGCCGAGTGCGCCGGCGCGGCGGCGAACTGCGCGCGGCCGGTGCGCAGCGCGTCATACGCATTCTGGCTTGGATAGATCAGTTCGGCCCGCGCATCGATGCCCTGCTCGGCGAAGCAGCCAAGCTCGATCGCGGCGAGCGCGGCGAAATAGGAATTGGTGACGATGTCGGGGAAGGCCACGGTGACGCGCTTCATGAGGGTGTCGCCGACACCGGCGCGACCGCCGCCCGCGCGTCGCCGGGCAGGCACAGCCGACCTTGCCGGTCCTGCCACAGCAGCCCCTCGGCATTGAGCGCTCCCACCGCCTGCGTGATCGCACGAAACGAAAACCTGCTTAGTTTTTCATTTAACTCGGCATAATAGATCGGCGCGATGCCGACCAGCTCCAGCACCGATGCGCGCGCATCCGCCGATGCACCCACGGGGTCCTCGGCGCCGGCGAGATAGCGGGCGACATCGAGCTGCCCGGCGCGCGGATAGGCGATCAGCTCGAAGCGCTCACGCGGCATTCCTTCGGGGATCGTCGCGTCGATGCCCATCTTGGCGGTGGTCGGCACCCGCCCCGGCGTTGGCGGCAGCGATGGATCGAGCGGCTTGGCGCGTGCGTTGGAAATGATCACCACATCGCGATCGGCCTGCATGCGTGTGGCAACGGCGAATTCGACCGCGGTCGGATCGAACACGTCGATATCGTCATCGACCACGGTCACATGCTTGAGATCCATCACCGACAACGCGGCGAGCAGCGCATTCTTGCCTTCGCCCGCCTGTTTGCGGATGGCGATCACCGCGTGCCAGAAGGCGCAGCCGCCCATTGTGACATTGATGTCTTTCCAGGCCACGCCTGCAACATCCAGCGCGCGGGCGATCGCGCCGTAGCGTGTCGGCGCGCCGAGCCAGATGTTTTCCCATGGCATATGCAGCGCGTAGAAAATCGGCTCCGCGCGCATGCGGATGGTGTTGACACGCACCAGCGGGTTCCAATGCAACGCGCCCATCAGGCGGGTGAACTCGCCGAACCGTCCCTCCGGATGGGTCCAGCCGGTCGGCAGGATTTCCGCCTCCAGCACGATTTCGGCATCGGCCAGATAGGGAAGATCGCTGTCCGTGCATGGTGCGAGACCAACCGGAGCACCGCGCAGGCCGCCGGCGATGGACAGTTCATCGATGCCGAGCGGGCTGCGGTACCCCGCTCCCAGCATATCGATGGGATGCACCCCGATGCTGATGGAGATCGGCAGGCTTTCCCCGCGCGCCAGCGCGCGTTCGGCGAAGCGACGCAGATTGTTGGGGGTGACGATGTCGATGCCGGTGATGTTTTTCTGCTTCACCATCAGCCGATACACGCCGGCATTGAGCCCGTGCTCGGGATCACGCGCGATCACCACGCCGGCGGTGATGGTGGGCGCGCCGTCGTGAATGGCGCTGAGTGGCACCGGAAGATCGAACAGATCGACATCAGCGCCCCGGCGCACGATCTGCTGTGGCGCGGCCCCGCTGATCATCTGCGGGGCCACCGGCCGCTCGACCGCCATGGCCACGCGCGCGCCCAGCTCGGCCATGCTGGCGGCCCCGGTGGCGAGCAGCATGCGCTCGGATGTGCGCACCAGGCCGGAGACCACCGGCATGGAATAGCCGATCGGATGACGCAGGCACAAAGCCGGGGCGGCGGCATCGACCAGCGCGGGCAGATGCGCCAGATCCACCGGCTGATGCAGCTCGCGCAACTGCCCGCCAGCATGCAGGCGGTGCAGAAACTCGCGAAACCCCTCGGTGGACACGCGAGATTCAGGAAATATAGGCACGATATGGCGCGGCCGATGCCTCCACCTTGGTCCATTGCGTCGCATCGAGCGCGATATCGCCGATCAACTCGTTGGTGAAAACGTCCGACGCGGCGGGGGTCTTGTCGCCGGGGGAGACGGCATATTTCATCACCATCTCGATCATCGCCGCGTAATCGGCGGGATCGGAATAGCCGATCACGTGATTTTTCGCGGCATCGTCGATCATGTTGACCTGATAGATGCCA
>DAHWBL010000386.1 GCA_027323595.1 Acetobacteraceae bacterium
TGATCGCCAAGCTGGTCGAAGGCGTTGCCGACGAGCTCGCCGACCGCCCGCTCGACCAGATGGTCGCCGCGCGCGACGCGGTGCTGCAAACCCTGGTGCGGCTGAAATCGGCGCAGCCGCTGCTGCCCTGAGCGCCGCATCAGGAGTTCCGCATAGGTAGTTTCCGACCCTTGCGCGGGCCGTGGGTTACGGCGTCCTTAAGATCACAGAATCCTCATTTGGCGGACATGATCATGGACATCCACGCAAACCACCGGCCCAGCCGCTGCCTGTCGCTGGCGCTGCTGCTCGCCGCGTCCACGGCCTCGGTGGCCTCCGCCGGCACGGTCCTTGGTTCCGCCGACGCCTTCGCGGTGCTCGGCGCGACCGACGTCACCAACACCGGCGCCACCACCATCACCGGCGACATCGGCACCTATCCGGGCACCTCGATCACCGGCGCGGGCAGCATCACCCTCACCGGCACCCAGCACATCGCCGACGCGGTGGCACACCAGGCGCAGGCCGACACCACCGCCGCGGGCAGCCTGCTCGGCGCCATGGCCACCACCCAGATCATGACCGGGCTCGATCTCGGCGGTCGCACCCTGGGGGTGGGCGTCTATTCCTACGCCTCCTCGGCGCAACTGACCGGCGCGCTGACGCTGGATTTCGCCGGCACGTCCAACACCGACATCGTCTTTCAGATCGGCAGCACCCTCACCTCCGCCTCGGCCGCGACGGTCAGCGTGATCAACGCCAACGCCACCGACGGCATCTTCTGGCTGGTCGGCTCCTCGGCGACCCTGGGCTCGACCTCGACGCTGGCCGGCAACATCATCGCCACCGCGTCGATCAGCTTCGACGCCGGCGCCGGCCTGTGCGGCCGCGCCATCGCCCAGACCGGCGGCGTCAGCATGATCGGCAACACCGTCACCAATGATTGCGGCGGTGCCGGCGTCACCGGCTATGCCGGCAGTGTTTCCGGCCCCGCCGCGGTCCCCGAGCCCGCCAGCCTCGCCCTGCTCGCCCTGCCGCTGGTCGGCATGCTCGCCATCCGCCGGCGCAGGGGTGGTTAGAGCATCATCGCGCCTGCTGGATCGCCGACAGAATCCATCGCCCGGCGGGCGCGCGCACAAAGGTCCATAGCTCGGTGGCGGCGACATGCTCGGTCGGGCTGCCATCGACCACCCGTCCGCCCATGTCGGTGGTGACGTCGATCATCGAGAAGCGCATCGCAACGGTCGCGTAGTCGCGTCCCGGCTCGGCCCAGGCCTGGGCCAGATCGCCGCGTTCCAGCCGCACGTCGGTGACGCTGTTGCGCACCCCGCGGCTCGCCTGGCCGGCCAGTTGCTCGGCGAAATAGCTGACCATCTCCGGGGTGGCGAGGCCTTGCAGCCCGGCGATGTCGTGCGCGGACCACGCCGCCTGGATCTGCTGGAGCGCCTGCTCGAAGGCCTGATAATCCGCCGGGCCGATCGGCACCGACGCCGGCCCGCCACCGCCGCCGCCCACCGGGCCGCCGGCCGGGCCGGGCGTGGGGCCGCCCATCATGCCGCGCGCCATGCCACCGGCCCCGGCGAAGCTCGGCGCGCCGGCGAAGCGGCGCAGCAGCCAGCGCACGCCCCAGACCACCAGCATGATCTGCACGGCGAGCCCCAGCAGCCCGCCAAAGCCGAAGCCGCCGCCGAAGAAGCCGTGCCCGAACAGCATGCCCACGAGGCCCGCGCCCAGCAGCCCGCCCATCAGCCCCGAACCGAAGCCGCCGCCGAACATGCCCGGCCGGCTGGCACCGCCGGCATAGCCGGGGCTTTGATAGGGCGTCTGCGGCGTCAAGGACCGGTTCATCATCTGCCCGCCACCGGGCGCGGTGGGCGTGCTGGGCGGCGCCGAATAGGTGTAGCCGCCGCGGCTGCCCATCGACCCGCCGCCGCCGGCGCGCGCCAGCGCGAGGCCAGGTGCGGCGAGCACCAGCAGGGCGATCAGCAGGCCAGCGAGCCGGAAACGAAGGGTCATCGGGTGCGTCCTGGTTGATATCGACACCGATATAGGCACGCGCGCCGTGGGTTTCACCGCCCCGGCGATTCAGCCGCCGGCCATCGTCAGCCCCTCGACCCGCACCGTCGGCGCGTCGGTGCCGCGGCGGAACACCAGGTCGTTGGCCGGGGTGAGGCTGGCGAACATCTCCAGCAGATGCCCAGCGATGGTGATCTCGGCGACCGGCTCGGCGAGCTGTCCGTCGCGGATCATGAAGCCGGCGGCACCCCGGCTGTAATCACCGGTCAGCCCGTTCACCCCCATGCCGATCAGCTCGGTGACATAAAGCCCAAGCTTGATGTCGGCCATCAGTTCCGCCGGGCTGCACGTGCCGGCGGCCAGACACAGATTGCTCACCGATGGCGACGGCGGCCCGCCGGTGCCGCGCGCGGCGTGGCCGAGCGAGGCGAGCCCGAGCTGGCGCGCGCTGCGCCCGTCCAGCAGCCAGCTTTGCAGCACCCCGTCGGCCACCAGCGCCAGCG
>DAHWBL010000446.1 GCA_027323595.1 Acetobacteraceae bacterium
GCGACAGCCCCGAGGCCGCATCCAGCCGAGGCGCCCGCCGCCAGCCGCCATCGATCACGACGCGCACCCCCGGCACGGTCAACGACGTCTCGGCGATCGATGTGGCCAGCACCACCCGCCGCCCTCCCGCCGCATCGGGGCGCAACGCCAGATCCTGCTGCGCCACCGGCAGTTCGCCATGCAGCGGCAACACCACCGCCCCGCAACCCGCCAACGCCGCCTGCGTCCGCACGATCTCGCCCATGCCCGGCAGGAACGCCAACACGTCGCCCTCCTCGGCGGCCAGCACCCCACGCACCGCGGCCGCCATCGCCTCGGGCAATGCGCGCGGCCCGGCGATGTCGCGCGCCGCATGCCGCACCCGCACCGCAAACATCCGGCCCGCGCTGTGCACCACACGCGCGCCCATCAGACGCGACAACGCCGCCGCATCCGCGGTGGCCGACATCGCCACCAGCCGCAGATCGGGCCGAAACTCCCGCTGCACCTCCAGACAGAACGCCAGCGCCAGATCGCCCTCGACCGCGCGTTCATGCACCTCGTCGAGAATCACGCACGCCACGCCCTCCAGCCCGGGATCGGCCAGCATCCGCCGCACCAGCAGCCCCTCGGTCACCACCTCGATGCGCGTTGCCGCCGACATCGCCCGATCCAGCCGCGTGCTGTACCCGACTGTCTGGCCGACCTGCTCGCCGATCAACGACGCCATCCGCGCCGCCGCCGCCCGCGTCGCCAGCCGTCGCGGCTCCAGCATCACGATGCGCTGATCCCCCCGCCACGGCGCCTCCAGCAGCGCCAGCGGCACCAGCGTCGTCTTGCCCGCCCCCGGCGGCGCGGTGAGCACAACGTTGCCGCCCTCCGCCAGCCTGGCCAGCAGCTCGGGCAGAACGTCGCGAACCGGAAGATCAGGCAGAATCATCGTCAAACTGGCGGCCCATCGATGGATGCATGGCCTTAGAGCAACATCGCGCGGACCGGAATCGGTCTGGGCGATAAAGTTGCTCGCTCATCATATTCCTGGAGCGGTTTCACAGCGTCGATGCCGATGACGGTCAAGGCGAACCGCTCCAGCCACCATGGCCGGCCTTGCACAGGGCGCATGCTGTCGATCCGGCCGGGACGGTCTATATGGTGGTCATGCTCCGCCTTTCCTCCGTGCTGCTCGCGCTGCTGCTCGCCGCCCCGGCCTCGGCGCTGGAATCGAGCGCCGTCGTCAGCCCGCGCACCACCGCCACCCTGGTCAGCGACCAGGACGCGATCGTGCCCGGCGCACCGCTGCGGCTTGGCCTGCGACTGCGGCTCGCGCCCGGCTGGCACAGCTACTGGCAGAACCCCGGTGACGCCGGCCTGCCCGCTGAGCTCAGCCTCACCCTGCCCGCCGGCACCGCCGGCCCGATCGCCTGGCCCACCCCCGAGGTCCAGCACGAAGGCCCGCTGGTCACCTACGGCTACACCGGCGATCTGCTGCTGCCGGTCCAGATCACCGGTGCCGCCCCCGGACACATCACCGCGAGCGCGAGCTGGCTCGCCTGCCGCGACATCTGCATCCCCGAGGAAGCCAGCCTCAGCCTCGACATCCCCTCCGGCTCCGCACCCTCGGCGGCAGACGCCGCCCGGTTCGCCGCCGCCGATCAGAACACGCCCCGCCCCGCGCCCTTCACCGCGCAGATCGGGCCGGACAGCGTCCTGCGCGTCACCGGCCTTCCCGCCGCGCCGGTGCGCGCCGCCCGCTTCATCCCCGACCGCCCCGACCTCGTCCGCAATGCCGCGCCACAGCCGCTGGCAACCGCCCCGGGCATGCTGACCCTCGCGCTCTCCCGCCCGGATCACCCCGCCGAGGGCCCGCTGTCGGGCCTGCTCCTGCTCACCGACGCCGCCGGGCAGAGCAGCGCGCTCACCATCACCGCGACACCGGTCGCCACCACCGCCCCGGCGGCCACGCCCGCGCCGAACGACCAAAGTACCACCTGGCCCGCCATTCTAGCCCTCGGCCTGCTCGGCGGGCTCATCCTCAACCTGATGCCCTGCGTGTTTCCGGTGCTGGCCATGAAGGCGCTCGGCTTCGCCCGGCTCGCCGGCGCCCGGCGGCGGCAGGTGCGCGGCGAGGCGCTGTCCTACACTCTCGGTGTCCTGCTCAGCTTCGCCGCCCTCGGCGGCCTGCTGCTGGCGCTGCGTGACGCTGGCGCCGCCGTTGGCTGGGGGCTGCAATTCTCCTCGCCGGCGGCGGTGGCGGCGATGGCCTGGGTGCTGTTCGCCGTCGGTCTCAATCTCTCCGGCCTGCTTGCGGTGAGCGGCCGCCTCGCCGGGCTTGGCGCGGGCCTCGCCAGTCGCGGCGGCCACGCCGGCAGCTTCTTCACCGGCCTGCTGGCGGTGCTGGTCGCCACCCCCTGCACCGCCCCGTTCATGGCCACCGCGCTGGCCGCCGCCGCCACCGCGCCGCCGGCCCTGGCGATGGCATGCTTCCTCAGCATCGGCCTCGGCCTTGCCGCGCCAACCTTGCTGTTCGCCGTGATCCCGTCCCTGTCGGACCACCTGCCCCGGCCCGGCCGCTGGATGGACCTGCTGCGGCAGGCCCTGGCCTTCCCGATGTACGGCTCGGTGGTCTGGCTGGTCTGGGTGATCAGCCAGCAGACCGGCCCGACCGGCGTGCTGATCGCGCTGATCGGGCTGCTGCTGCTGGGCATCATCGCCTGGCTGCTGTCGCTGCGGGCGGGGCTCGCGCGCATCCTCGCCGCCACCGCCGTGGTCGGCCTCGCCGCCCTGCTGGTCACGCTCACCGCCACCACGCCCGCGCCCGCCGGCACCACCATGGCCCAGGACCAGGCGGCGGAACCCTTCTCGCCCGACCGCCTCGCCAGCCTGCGCGCCCAGGGCCGGCCGGTCTTCGTCAACCTGACCGCCGCCTGGTGTGTCACCTGCCTGGTCAATGAGCGGATCGCCCTCGACCAGCCCGAGGTCCACGCCGCCTTCGCCCGGCACGACATCGCCTACCTGCTCGGCGACTGGACCCGCCAGGACCCGATCATCACCAGCTTTCTGCGCTCGCGCCATCGCGACGGCGTGCCGCTCTATCTGTTCTACCCCGCGGGCGCCGCCGCACCCATCGAGCTGCCGCAAATCCTGACCCCGGCCGGCGTGTTGCGGGTACTCGAAGGCGGCTGAGCCCGCAGGCCTTTCGTCCTTTCGGCGCGCAAGAAGCTGGAGAACGGCACGCCCATGCCGGTATAGTCCGCCAATGTCGCGCCGCACCTTCGAGGTCACCCCCCTGCTGATGTTGCGCGCCTATCAGGCGGGCCTGTTTCCCATGGCCGAAGCCCGGCGCGGCGACCGGCTTTATTGGCTCGATCCCGAAATGCGCGGCGTGCTGCCGCTCGACGGCTTCCATCTGCCCCGCCGGCTGCTGCGCACCGTCCTGTCGAACCATTTCGAGGTCAGCTCAGACCAGGATTTCACCGCCACCATCGCCGGCTGCGCCGCGCCCGCGCCAGGCCGCGACGAAACCTGGATCAACCGCGAGATCGAGCATCTGTTCGGCGAGCTGTTCCGCATGGGCCACGCCCACACGGTGGAATGTCGCCACAACGGCGTCCTCGTCGGCGGGCTCTACGGCGTAAGCATCGGCGGCGTGTTCTTCGGCGAAAGCATGTTCAGCCGCACCCGCGACGCCTCCAAGGTCGCGCTCGTACACCTGGTCGCCCGCCTGCGCATCGCCGGCTTCACCCTGCTCGACACCCAGTTCGTCACCGACCACCTCGTCCAGTTCGGCGCGGTGGAAATCCCCCGTGACGACTACAAGGCGCGCCTTGCCGCCGCCGTGAGCCTTCCGGTGCCATGGACCGCCATGCCCGACCCGGCCCGCCTCGCCTCCGAGTTCCTGGCACTCGCCGGCCGGGCGGGCGGATAAAATCGCGCCGCGATGTATCAAAAGCTTCCCTTGCCGCGAACAGGCCATATCTGACCCATCGACCGGCATCGGAGCCTTTCACGCATGAGCACCAGCATCACCGCCGACCCGACCATCCGCGCCAAAACCGCCCGCGCGCCGCGCAAGCGCGCCCTCTGGCGTGACCCGCAGGGCCGCATCTCGGTGCTGAAATCGGTCACCCTCGCCGCCTTGTTCGTCCCGGCCGTCGTCATCGCCACCCAATGGTCGCTGGGGCTCGAAGGACCGCGCGCGACCACGCAGGTCATTCACGGCTTCGGCCTGTGGACGATCCGGCTGCTGTGGCTCACCTTGTTCATCTCACCGCTCGCCGCCACGCTGAACTGGCCACGGCTGCTGCTGATCCGGCGCATGCTGGGCGTCGCCTGCGCGCTCTACGGGGCCACCCATCTCTCGCTCTACATCTACGACCAGCAAGGCCAGGTGCTCGTCGTCGCCGCCGAGATCGCCAAACGCTTCTACCTCACCATCGGCTTCGTCGCCCTGCTCGGTCTCGGCGCGCTGGCCATCACCTCGACCGATGGCTGGGTACGCAAGCTGCGCGGCCGATGGGTCACGCTGCACCGGCTGATCTACCCGATCGCGCTGCTCGCGCTGTGGCACATGGCGCTGCAATCCAAGGCCGACATCTCCGAAGCCGTCTGGATGGCCGGCCTGCTCAGCTTCCTGCTCGGCTGGCGCCTGCTCGCGCGTGCCTGGCGCACCCGCCAGCTCGCGCTCTGGCCGCTCGCGATCTCCGCAGGCCTGGTCGCCGCCCTTGCCGAGGCGGCCTGGTACGCGGTGCGCAACCATGTCGATCCGCTGCGCGTGCTGGCGATCAACATCGACCCCGACAACGGCATCCGCCCGCCGCTCGCCGCGGCTCTGCTGCTGGCCATGATCGCGACCGCCGCGATCGCCAGAACCCTCGCCCGACGCCGCGCCCGCTGATCAGGCCGCGGCGTCGCGCAACCGTTCGGCTACCCGCGCCCGGCCCATCAGCGGCAGCAACGCGGCCAGCTCGGGGCCGTGATCTTCACCGGTGAGAGCCAGCCGCAGCGGCGCGAACAACGCCCGCCCCTTGCGCCCGCTGCGCTGCTTCAACGCCTCGATCCAGTCCGACCAGACGCGCGGCGTCCAGGGCTCGGCCGGCAGACAGCCCAACGCCTCGGCCAGAAACGCCGATTCGCCCTCGATCATCGGCGCCACGATGTCGCCGCTGACCACGTCCCACCAGCCACGCACCTCGTTCATCATGTCCAGATTGCCGCGCACCGCGTTCCAGAACGCCGCGGTGGCGCCCGGCGGCAACCGCTCGCGCACCTGCTCGAACTCAAGCCCGTGCAGCACCTTCGCGTTCACCGTCCGCAACTGCCCACCATCGAACCGCGCCGGCGCATGGCCGAACCGCGACAGATCGAACTCCGCGGCAAGCTGCGCCATATCCGCCGGCACCGGTTCGGCACCGCTGCCCAGCCGCGCCAGATACGAGGTCAGCGCCCGCGGCTCGATGCCATCGCGCGCCAGCCCGCGCAGCGAGATCGAATCAAGACGCTTGGACAGTTTGCCGCCCTCCTCGTCCATCAACAGCGGCAGATGCCCGAATTTTATGTCACCGCCGCCCAGTGCCGCGATCAGATCGATCTGCACCCCGGTGTTGCTGATATGATCCTCACCGCGCAGCACATGGGTGATGCCGGTTTCGAGATCATCGACCACCGATGTAAAACTGTACAGTGGCGTTCCGTCCGCGCGGATCAGCACCGGGTCGGACATCGCGGTCAGCTTCACCGCGCGCCGCCCCAGCACCAGATCGTCCCACTCCACGCTCTTGTCGGAAAGTTTGAAGCGCCAATAGGGCGTCTTGCCGTTCGCCTCGGCCGTGGCGCGCTGCGCGGCGGTCATCCGCAGCATCGCGCGATCATAGATCGGCGGCTTGCCGATCCGCCGCCGCTGCTCGCGCTTGGAGCGCAGCTCCTCCTCGCTCTCGAAGCACGGATACAGCCGCCCCGCCGCGATCAGCCGGTCGGCCGCCGCGCGATACAGCTCCAGCCGTTCGGACTGCCGCAGGGTCTGGTCCCACGCGATGCCAAGCCAGCGCAGATCCTGCTCGATCGCGGCTTCATACTCGGCCCGGCTGCGCGCGACATCGGTGTCGTCGAAGCGCAGCAGAAAATGCCCGCCATGGCGCCGCGCGAGCAACGCATTGGCCAGCGCGATGCGCGCGTTGCCGACATGCAGATACCCGGTCGGGCTCGGCGCGAAACGCACCCGCATCGGCGCGCTCATGACAGGTCTGCCCGCGGGTCGAGCGCACGCCAGTCGCGCTCCGCCTCGGTGACGCTGCGCGCCACGACATCATGCAGTTCGGCGGCACTGCGCCAGCCCTGCTCGCCGGCATCGATCACCTCGGCATCCTCGCCAAATGCAAACCAGGCGGCCAGCAATTCGGCGCCGTCCATGCCCGGCACGCGGCATCGCTCGATGCTGTCGAACACGTAGGCGCGGGCAAAGGCGTTCGCCTGCATCAGCGTCGCGAACCCGGCCACCACCTCGACGACATTATCCTGCGAGGCGCCCGACAGATCGAGGATACGCACCTTCCAGCCGCCTTCGGGCGCGAACAGGTCGCTCACGTGATCAGCCTGGTATAGCCATTGGTGATCGGATAGCGCCGATCCCGGCCAAAGGCCCGCGCGGTGATCTTCACCCCCGGCGGCGCCTGGCGCCTTTTATATTCGGCCCGATCGAGCATCTTCCACACTCGCAGCACCGTGGCACGGTCATGCCCATCGGCGACCAGCCCATCGACGTCGCGCTCCCCCTCGACCAGCCCTTCGAGAATCGCGTCCAGCACCTCATAGGGCGGCAGCGTGTCCTGGTCGGTCTGGTCGGGTTTCAACTCCGCCGACGGCGGCTTGGTGATCACCCGCTCGGGCATCACCGCGCCCACCGGGCCAAGCGCGTCGGGAGGAAAATTCTCGTTCCGCCACCGCGACAACGCAAACACCGTTGTCTTGTAGACATCCTTCAACACCGAAAAGCCACCGCACATGTCACCGTACAGCGTCGCATACCCCACCGACATCTCGCTTTTGTTGCCGGTGGTCAGCAGCATGTCGCCAAACTTGTTGGACATCGCCATCAGGATCAGCCCGCGTGAGCGCGACTGGATGTTCTCCTCGGTGATGTCGGGCGGCCGCCCGACGAAGGATGGCGCGAGCATCTCGTCGAACGCCGCCATCGCCGGCGCGATCGATACCGTATCGCAGCGTATTCCCAGCGCCGCCGCGCATTCCGCGGCATCTTCCAGGCTCTCGGTGCTGGTATACGGACTTGGCATCATCACCGCGCGCACCCGCGACGCCCCCAGCGCATCCACCGCGACCGCCGCGGTCAACGCGCTGTCGATCCCGCCCGACAGACCCAGCAACACGCCAGGAAA
The DNA here is from genome assembly GCA_027323595.1 of Acetobacteraceae bacterium. Taxonomy (GTDB): domain Bacteria; phylum Pseudomonadota; class Alphaproteobacteria; order Acetobacterales; family Acetobacteraceae; genus CAIVDX01. The sequence goes on from DAHWBL010000446.1 coordinate 7,368, forward strand.
TCCGTTCTTGTTCACATAATCGGCGAGCCCGCGCATCATGCAGCGATAAACCAGGCTGAGCCGCTCCTCCTCGGCCGGCAGCGTCTGCGGCGCGCACACCAGGCGCTCGCCGTCGCGATGCCAGTCGGTGATGGCAAGCGCCTCGCTGAACGCCGGCATCTGCACCGCAAGCGTGCGATCCGCATTCAATACGAAGCCGGCACCATCGAACACCAACTCGTCCTGGCCACCGACCTGGCCACAGAAAACGAACGGCAGCCCGGTCTCCACCACCCGCGACACCGCCAGATCGACCCGCAACGGCTGCTTGCGATCCTCGAACGGCGAACCGTTGATGGACAGCAGCAGTTCCGCCCCGCTTTCCTGCAACCCCTCGCAGACCGTCGGGAACCACCAATCCTCGCACACCATCAACCCGATGCGCAGCCCGCGCACCGCCACCGGTCCAGGCGCGGGCCCGGCATCGAACACGCGTTTGTCGTCGAAAACCCCGTAATTGGGCAGCTCATGCTTGGCGCGCCGGGCAACGATCCGCCCGCCATCGAGCACGAAAGCGGCGTTATACAGCTTCCCCCCGTCCCGCCACGGCCCACCCACGATCAACGCCGGCCCACCATCGGCCGTATCGGCGGCCAGCGCATCCACCACCGCCTCGCAGGCGGCAACGAAGGCCGGCTTGCGCACCAGGTCCTCGGGCGGATAGCCGGCCACCGAAAACTCCGGCGTCACCACGATATCCGCGCCCAGTGCCGCCGCTCGCGCCCGCACCGCGCGGATCGCCGTCAGATTGGCTTCCAGCGCGCCCAGATGCGGGTTGATCTGCGCCAGCGCGATACGAAACCCGCTCATCTTCCACCCCGCCCACGCAACAAAAACTCGCGCCCCGCCTTCACCCGCGCCTGCCCGTCATATTCAACGATGTCAGCGGTGGCATAGGTCTCGGGCCACACATCGGGAATAAAACTGCCCGTGCCGATCAGATCGATCGGCGCGCGTGCATCCGCCATCACCCGACATTTATCCACGCCAAACCCCGAACTCGCGGTGATCCGCACCTGCGTCCAACCAGCCTCGTCCAGCGCCTCACGCATCCGCCAGATGCCGGCCGCCGAAACCCCGGTGCCAACCAGATATCGCAGTTCGGTGTCGGACCGATACCGCCGGATCGCACCAGGCGCATGGCGCTCCAGCACCGCGTAGCTCTGCTGCGGATCGAGCGTCTCGATGAACCGCCCGCCATGCGTGTCCAGCCGTACCGACAGCCGTCCGGCCCGGGCCAGATCGCCAAATCGCGCGCACACCGCAAGCGCGTCAGTTATTTCGAACCCAAAATAATCAACCAGCACCGTCAGATCGTCATCCGGATAGGTCTCGACGAACATCTCCGCCGCCCGAACCGTGCTCCCGGCGTAGCCGATCAACGCGTGCGGCATGGTCCCCAGCCCGCCGCTGCGACCAAAATAATGCGCCGTCGCATCATTGGCGTTGCCGACAAACCCGACCGCCCCCTCCCGCCGCGCCGCCTCGCTGCCGACCGAGGCCGCGTAGGCCATCATCTCCTCCATCTGTGCGCCGGCACAGTGGCGCGCCTCCATCGCCAGGAACCCGACATGCGGCAACGCCATCGCCATCTGATAGGCGTTATGCGCCGCCACACAGGCCGCCCCCAGCTTTTGCAGCAGAATCGTCTCCAGATCCGCCAGCGCCTCGAAACTGCCACCGATATAAACCAGTGGCTCACCCGCGCCGACCCAACTGCCCTCCGGATGGGTCAGATCGATGTCGAACTCAACCCGCCGCGCCGTCGCCACCTGCTCCAGCCAATCGAGCATCAGCCGCGGCGCCGACACCACCGGACGGCGCAGGAACAGCGCATAACTCACCCGCGCATCGCCGAACCTGCCGACGATGCCGCGGGTGCGGTTGAAATAACTGTCGGTGTGTGCGGCAATCGACGCCGACAGCTCGTCACGACGGGCGGATTTCACCATGCCCGGATCACGCCCCGCATGCCCACCGCACCATCACTGCGCCGCCACCTGTGCCCGCGGGTCATCGGCCAGCGGGGCCCGGCGGCATTTCAGCTCCTCGGCAAGCTGGAACGCCAGCTCCAGGGATTGCTCGGCATTGAGCCGCGGATCGCAGAACGTCTCATAGCGCTCTCCCAGATCCGCCTCGCTCAGATGCCGCGCCCCGCCGATGCACTCGGTCACGTCCTGCCCGGTCATCTCCACATGCACCCCGCCGGGTGCCACCCCCTCGGCGGCGAGCACATCGAAAAATTCCTTGGTTTCACCAAGGATCGCGTCAAAATCACGCGTCTTCACCTTGGCCGCGGTGCTGATCGTGTTGCCGTGCATCGGGTCGCACAGCCACACCACCCGGCGGCCCTCGCGCGTCACCGCGCGCAGCAGCGGCGGCAGATTGGCGGCAACCTTGTCCGCCCCCTGCCGCACGATCAGGCTCAGCCGCCCGGCCTCGTCATCAGGATTGAGTATCTCGATCAGCCGCAGCAGATCCTCGGTCGAGGTGGTCGGCCCCACCTTCACCCCGATCGGATTGCGCACCCCGCGCAGGAACTCCACATGCGCGCCGTCCGGCTGGCGCGTCCGATCGCCGATCCACAGAAAATGCGCCGAACAGGCATACCAATCGCCGGTCGTCGAATCGACCCGCGTCAGCGCCTGCTCATAGGGCAGCAGCAACGCCTCATGGCTGGTATAGAACTCGGTCTCGCGGATCTGCGGCGTGTTGAGGCTGGTCATGCCGCAGGCGGCCATGAAATTCAGCGTCTCGTCGATCCGCTGCGCCAGATCACGATACCGCCCGGCCAGCGGTGAGCGCTCGACAAAGCCGAGGTTCCAGCGATGCACCTGATGCAGATCGGCATAGCCACCCTGGGCAAACGCGCGCAGCAGATTAAGCGTGCCGGCCGACTGATTATACGCCTGCTCCATCCGCGCCGGATCGGGAATGCGCGCCGCCGCGGTGAATTCCGGCCCGTTGATCTGGTCACCGCGATACGAAGGCAGCGTCACGCCATCGATGGTCTCGGTGTCGGAGCTGCGCGGCTTGGCGAACTGCCCGGCCATGCGCCCCAGCTTCACCACCGGCACACCGGCGCCGAAGGTCAGCACGACCGCCATCTGCAACAGCACGCGGAAGCTGTCGCGGATGGAGTTGGCGTTGTAATCGCTGAAACTTTCCGCGCAGTCCCCGCCCTGCAACACGAACGCCCGCCCGTCCGCCGCCAGCGCCAGCGCCTCGCGCAGCCGGCGCGCCTCGCCGGCGAACACCAATGGCGGATAAGCGCCCAGCCGCTGCTCCACCGCGCCCAGCGCTGCCTGGTCAGGATAGTCAGGAACCTGGCGAATCGGCCGCGCCCGCCAGCTTTGCGGGCTCCAGCCTGGCCTTTGGGCCGTCATCGAATTGTTCTCCAGCATTTCGAGCGGGACTTTAGACAAGCCCCAGGGTTAGAGGAAGGGCGGGGCTCGTCCCCATACTTTAACTGATCAGCAGGCGTTCACATGACCATCCCGCAATTTCGCATGGCCGGCGTGATCGGCTGGCCGGTCGCGCATTCACGCTCTCCGGCGTTGCATCGCTTCTGGCTGGACCAGTACGGCATCGACGGCGCCTATCTGCCGCTCCCCGTCGCCCCCGCGAACCTGCCGGCGGCCCTGCGCGGCCTGGCCGCGCTCGGCTTCGCCGGTGCCAATGTCACCATCCCGCACAAGCAGCAAACCGCGACCTTGATGGACCGTCTCGATGACGGCGCCCGCCGCCTCGGCGCGGTCAATCTGGTCATCGTCGAGTCCGATGGCAGCCTCAGCGGACGCAACACCGACGGCTTCGGCTTCATCGAGAGCCTGCGCGCCGCCATCCCCGGCTGGCGTGCCCCTGCTGTTGCGACAATTCTGGGTGCGGGCGGCGCCGCCCGCTCGATCATCGACGCGCTGCTGCATGCCGGCGTCGGCGAACTACGCCTCGCCAACCGCACCCGCGCCCGCGCCGACGAACTGCGCGCGGAGTTCGGCGCGCGGGTCATGCCCCTCGATTGGAACGACCGCGCCGAGTCCCTGGCCGGCTGCGGCCTGCTGGTGAACACCACCAGCCAGGGCATGGTCGGCCAGCCGGCGCTCGAGATCGATCTGGCGGCGCTGCCGGTGGCCTCCGTTGTCTGCGATATCGTCTACAACCCGCTGGTCACCCCCCTGCTCGCCGCCGCTGCCGCGCGCGGCAATCCGGTGGTGGACGGGCTTGGCATGCTGCTGCATCAGGCAAGACCAGCCTTCGCAGCCTGGTTCGGCGTGGACCCAGAGGTCAGCGCGGCACTAAGGGCGCGAATCGTCGCGACTCTGCCGACAACCTAACCACCGGCCATCGCGGAAAATAGCCGAAGGCCGGAGCGCCGCGAATCATATTATTCTGCGACCGAATCAAATTCCACCAACATGAAAAAGGCGGCTGCCGAAGCAGCCGCCTTGATCACACGATGACTGAAAGTCTCAGCGGCGGCGGCGAGCAACAGCCAGACCGACGAGACCGGCACCCAGCAGAGCCAGGGTAGCGGGCTCCGGCACCGGCGGCGGCGGCGCCGGCGGGGTCGAGAGGGTCGCCGAGTAGTTATACACGGTGTTGTTCTGGTTCAGCGTCATCGTCAG
>DAHWBL010000447.1 GCA_027323595.1 Acetobacteraceae bacterium
CAATGCGCGGTCCTGCATCGGTGGCCGCACCGCCTGCACGCCTTCGATCACTGCGGCAATTCCGGCGGGGACGTTGTCATGCAGCAGCGCCAGCAGATGCCGGCGCGCCCGTGCACCCTGGCGCGCGTAGCTGCCGGCGACCGGAGAGGCGGCCATGCGGGTCGCGAATTCCGCGATTCCGGCGGCGCGGGTGAAGCGCGCCATCTCCAGCGCCTGGGCGCGCGCGGCGGGTGGATTGTCCGAGCCGCTGCCGGCGTCGGCCACCAGCAGGCCCAGCACGCGCTCGGGGTGGGCGATGGCGGTGGCCAGCGCGACGCCGCCGCCCATCGACAGCCCGACCAGCACGGCGCGCGCGATGCCCAGATGATCGAGCAGGCGCACGGTGATGTCGGCGAGTTGCTGTTCCGAACAGGCGGCGAGCGGGGCGGAGCTGCCGTGGCCGGGAAAATCGATCGCGATCACGTGAGCGGTGTCGGCGAAGGCGCGAAGCTGGTGCACCCACATGCGCGCTCCGCAGGCCAGCCCGTGCAGGAACAGGATCGGCGTGCCGCGCGAGGCGTTGGCGCGATAATGAATGTCGGTTCCGCCTGCGTCGAAAAACGCCATGTCCTGCACCCTTGCCGCGCCGTTGTTCGCGACCCTATGGTGGTCGGCACGATGAGGGAGGAAACCATGACGCCGCCGTCGCGCCAAGAGCCGCAGCAGGATTTGCCTCTGGCCGGGATCGTGGTGCTCGATCTGACGCTGGTGCGCGCGGGGCCGACCTGTGTGCGGCATTTGTCGGATTGGGGGGCGGAGGTGATCCGCATCGAGCCGCCCGGAACGACCGAGGTGTTCGGCGGCTCGCGCGATGCGCCGGATTTTCAGAATCTGCATCGCAACAAGCGCACCATGCAGCTCGATCTGAAAAGCCCTGCCGGGCGCGAGGCATTCCTGAAGCTGGTTGCGCGCGCCGATGTGCTGGTGGAGAACATGCGTGTCGGCGTCAAGCATCGGTTGAAGATCGGCTTTGACGATCTGGCGCCGGTCAATCCTCGGCTTGTTTATGGCAGCATCAGCGGCTTTGGCCAGACCGGTCCCTATGCCGAGCGCCCTGGCTTTGACCAGGTGGCGCAGGGCATGGGCGGGCTGATGTCGATCACCGGCAACCCTGGCGAGGGGCCGATGCGGGTTGGCATCGCGGTGGCGGACCTCACCGCCGGCAATCTGCTGGCGCTGGGCATCATGATGGCGCTGTTCGAGCGCCAGCGCACCGGGCGCGGGCGGTGGGTGCATACCTCGCTGCTGGAGGCGCAGATTTTCATGTTGGATTTCCAGGCCGCGCGGTATCTGATGAAGGGCGAGGTGGCGAGCCAGGTTGGCAATGGCCATGCGCTCGACGCGATGAGCGGGGTTTATGAAACCTCTGATGGGCGCATCAACATCGCTGGCGGGCCGGGCGGGATGTGGGCGAAATTCTGTGTCGCCGTCGGCCATCCGGAGTGGATCGACGACCCGCGGTGGCGGGATGCGGCGGCGCGGGTGCGCCATCGTGTCGAGCTGGGGGTGGCGATCAACGCGGCGATGCGCGCGCGTGACACCGCTTCGTGGTTCGCCATCCTGGATGCCGCCGGCATCGCCGCCGGGCCGATCTACAGCACCGACCAGGTGTTCGCCGATCCGCAGGTGCAGCATCTGCGGATCGCGCGCACCATCGCCCATCCGCGCCTGGGGATGGAGACCCTGGTTGGATCGCCGCTGAACTTTCCAGGCGTATCAAAAGATATTCGCACCCCACCGCCCGAGCCGGGTGAGCATACCGACGAGATTCTGCGTGAGCTCGGCTACAGCGATGCCGATATCGGCGCGTTGCGCGACGGCGGGGTGGTGTGAGCGCGCCGGCCGAAGGCCAACTGCGCGCCAGCGTCGCCGGGTTTGTCGGGCGGATCGTGTTTGACAATCCCGGGCGGCACAACGCGCTGAGCCCGGCGATGTGGCAGGGGCTGCATGAGGTGCTTGCGGACTGGGGCGCGCGCGAGGATGTGCGGGTGGTGGTGCTGTCGGGCGCGGGCGACAAGGCGTTCATTTCCGGTGCTGACATCTCGGCTTTTGGCGAATCGTCGGATGACGCGGCGACCCGGGCGGAGCAGACGCGGGCCTGGCGCTCGGCGGTCGGGCGATGTCCCTGGCCGGTGATCGCCGCGATCCGCGGCTGGTGTCTGGGTGGGGGGGTGGCGATCGCGATGCAGGCCGACATCCGCATTGCCTGCGACAGCGCGCGCTTTGGCATTCCCGCCGGGCGGCTGGGGCTTGCCTATGACGCCGAGATGATCGCGCAACTGGTGGCGGTGGTGGGTTCGGCGCGGGCGCGGATGTTGCTGTTCAGCGCCGAGAGGATCGATGCGGCCGAGGCGGCGCGGATCGGGCTGGTGCACGAGGTGGTGGCGCAGGCGCGGTTCGATGCGCGGATCGACCAGCTTGCCGCGCGCATCGCGGCCAATGCGCCGCTCGCGCTGGCGGCGATGAAGCAGGCGATGCCGGTGATGCCGCGCGCCGCCCCGCAGGTGGAGGCCGCGATCGCGGCGTGTCTGGCGAGCGAGGATTTTGTCGAGGGACGCGCGGCGTTTCGCGACAAGCGGGAGCCGGTTTTTCGCGGCCGCTGATGCCGCCGCCGCGCCAGGGAGGAACGGGATGAAACGGCGCACGCTGCTGACCGCGATCGCGGGCATCACCGCCACCGGCGCGCGCGCCGCCGAGCCGATCCGCATCGGCGTTTTGACTGACATGAACGGCATTCTTGCCAACGACATGGGGGCGGGCTCGGTTCTTGCCGCCCAGATGGCGGTGGCCGATGCGGGCGGTGCGATCAGCGGTCGGGCGGTGCAGGTGCTGGCCGGGGACCACCAGCAGAAGCCCGATGTCGGTGCGGCCATCGCGCGGCAATGGTTCGACGCCGATGTGGCGGCGATTTTCGATGTGCCGAACTCGGCGATCGTGCTTGGCGTCGCGGCCCTGGCGCGCGCGCGCAACCGGTTGTTCGTTGCCGGCGGCGCCAGCAGCTCTGAATTGACCGACAGCAAATGCTCGCCCAACACCATCGCCTGGGCGGTGGATAATTATGCGATCGGCCACAGCACCGGGGCGGCGGTGCTGGCGCGCGGTGGGCGGAACTGGTTCTTTCTCACCTCCGACTATGCATTCGGCTATGATCTGGAGGCGCAGGCGCGTGATGCGGTGCTGGCTGGTGGCGGGCGGGTTATGGGCTCGACCAGGGTGCCGCTCGGGGCTTCGGATTTTTCAAGTTTCCTGTTGCAGGCACAGCAAAGTGGCGCGGATGTGCTGATGGTCTGCGCGGTCGGGCAGGACACCGTGAACGCGGTGAAGCAGGCGCATGAGTTCGGGCTGACGCGGGCCATGCGCATCGCCGCACCCTCGGTCACGCTGAACGATGTGCGCGGCATCGGGCTGGAGGTGGCGGCGGGCATTTTGAAGGTGAGCAATTTCGACTGGGATATCAACGAGGGAACCCGCGCCTTCAGCCGGCGGTTTTCCGAGCGCCTGCCACGGCACTGGCCGCCGACCAATTTGCAGGCGGACGTGTATTCGGCGGTGCTGCACATGATGAAGGCGCTGAACAGCGGCGCTGATCCCGCCGATGGGCGCGGGCTGGCCGAGGCGATGAAGAAAATTCCGGTCGACGACCCGGTGTTTGGAAAAGCCTATATCCGCGCGGACGGAAGGGTGATGCAGCAACTCTATCTGTTGCAGGTCAAGGCGCCCGGGCAGCCGCGCGGCGCGTGGGACGATTTCGCCGTGTTGGACCAGGTCGCGCCCGAACAGGCGTTTCGCCCGCTCGCGCGCAGTTCATGTCCGCTCCTGTCGGCGCGATAGATGATCCTATTTCCAAAGGATGGTGCTGGCATCGAGCTTTCCGGTGACCAGATTTTGTCCGCGCATGATGGTGATCCATTCGTTGATGCCCCCCGGCGCGAGGTCGATGCTGATCGGTGGAATTTTCATCGCCGCGAGCGCCGGTGGCGGCATTTTCAGATATTTCAACGTGTCGGCGCGCCCCTGTTCGGGATTGGCGGCGAAGGATTTCTCCGCCTCGCGCATGGCGGCGCGAAAGCCATCGATCTCGCCGCGATGCTGTTCGGCCCAGGAACGTTCGGCGGCGTAGACGGCCACCGGCATGCCGGCGGGGAAATCGCGCACGAAGCCGTTCGTGGCGATGCCGGTGCCCGCGGCGACCATGCGGGCGACGAACGGTTCCACCGATACCACCGCGTCGACCGTGCCCTGGCGCAGCACGTCGCCCATCTGCGGGAACGGTATCTCGATGAAGGTGACCGCGGCGGGATCGACATGGTGATTGGTCAGCCATTGCACGAACAGCACATGCAGGAACGAGCCGACGGTGTTGACACCGACCTTGCGGCCGATGAAATCCTTTGGCTGGGTCAGCGATTCCCCGGTGCGCACCACCGCGGCGAATTCGCCGGCCTGGGGTGACATCATGTTGGCGCCGCCGATGATCACGAGATCGAGCCCGCTGTCGATCGCCTGAAGCAATTGCGGCACGGTGGGGTTGGTGATGTCGAGCGAGCGTGCGACGAGCCCCGAAATCTGGATCGCGCCGCTGCCGCCGACCAGGGTTGCCTCGATGCCGTGGGCGGTGAACATGCCCTGCTGCGCGGCGATGAAGGCCGGGATCAGGTCGATGGTCGGTTGATAACCGATGGTGAGCGGGCTTGCCGCGTGGGTGGGCAGGGCGAGCAGCAGCATGCCGAGCGCGGCCGCGGCGCGATGGATGATCGGCTTGATCATGGTTTCCTCCGGCTTCTTGGCGCCCGGTGGCGGCGGCGCGGGGGCAGCTTGGCGGTGCGATGGTGCCTGTGTCCAGGTGTCTGCCGGCGAACCGGCGGCAGCCATCGGGTGACCCGGTGATCGACCATCACCGAACGGGCTGCTAGAGCGGTTTGCCTTGACCGTCATCAGCATCGACACTGTGAAACCGCTCCAGCCATATTTTGAGCGAGCAACTTTATCGCCCAGACCGATTTCGGTCTGCGCGATGTTGCTCTAAAGCGCACCCATGTCACTTCTCGTCATCGACCATCTCACCCTGCGCATCGCCGGGCGCACCCTGCTGGACGACGCCACCCTGGCCATCGAGCCTGGCCAGCGCGTGGGCCTGGTCGGGCGCAACGGCGCCGGCAAATCCACCCTGCTGCGCGCCATCCTGGGCGAGATCGCGCCGGACGGGGGCGCCATCCGCCTTGCCGCCCGCGCCCGCCTTGCCGCGGTGCGCCAGGAGGCGCCGGCCGGACCGGCCAGGCTGCTGGACACCGTGCTCGCCGCCGACTCCGAGCGCGGCGGCCTGCTCGCCGAGGCCGAGCACGCCGCGCCCGAGCGCCTGGGCGCGATCCATGACCGGCTGCGCGCGATCGGCGCGGATGCCGGCCCGGCGCGCGCGGCCACCATCCTCGCCGGCCTGGGTTTCGACGAGGCGGCGCAATCCCGCCCGGTGGGCGAATTTTCCGGCGGCTGGCGCATGCGCGTGGCCATCGCTGGCGCGCTGTTCGCCAACCCCGATCTGCTGCTGCTCGACGAGCCGACCAACCATCTCGATCTCGAAGCGAGCATGTGGCTCGAATCCTGGCTCGCCCGCTTCCCAGGTGCCGCGTTGATCGTCTCGCATGATCGCGGCCTGCTCGACCGCGCCTGTGCCGCCATCGCGCATCTGGATCGCGGCAAATTGTCGCTCACGCCGGGCGGCTTCAGCGAATTCGTGCGCATCCGCACCGAGCAGGCGATGCAGCAGAATCGCGCCGCCGAGCGCGTCGCCGCCCAGCGCGCGCGCATGCAGTCCTTCGTCGATCGCTTCCGCGCCAAGGCCACCAAGGCGCGCCAGGCGCAGGCGCGGATCAAGGCGATGGAAAAGCTGCCGGTGATCGATTCCGTGATCGAGGACGCCCCGGCGCGCTTCGTTTTTCCCAAGGGCCCGACACTGGCGCCGCCGATGCTCACGCTCGATCGCGTCGCGGTCGGCTATGATGGCACGCCGGTTCTGCGCGACCTCGGGCTGGTCATCGACCCCGAGGACCGCATCGCCCTGCTCGGTCCGAACGGGCGCGGCAAATCCACTTTCGCCAGGCTGCTGGCCGGTCGGCTGGAGCCGATCAGCGGGCAGGTCCGTCGCGCGGCCAGGCTGCGGGTCGGGTATTTCGCCCAGCACCAGGCCGAGGAGCTGGTCGCCGCGGACACGCCGATCGACCACATGCAGCATGCCCTGCCGCGCGCCACCAGCGGCGAGGTGCGCGCCCAGCTTGCCCGCTTCGGGCTGGACGCGGACCGCGCGCAGACCCGCATCGACCAGCTTTCGGGTGGCGAGCGCGCCCGGCTGCTGCTGGCGCTGGCCACGCGCGACGCGCCGCAACTGTTGATTCTTGATGAGCCCACCAACCATCTCGACATCGACGCGCGCGACGCGCTGGTCCGCGCGCTGGCCGAGTTCGAGGGCGCGGTGCTGCTGATCAGCCACGACCCGCATCTGGTCGATCTGGTCGCTGAGCGGCTGTGGCTGGTCGAGGATGGCACCGTGCGCCCGTTCGACGGAGACCTCGATGCCTATCGCGAGCAGCTCGCCGAGCGCGCCCGCCCGCGCGCGGCCAGCCAGTCGCTCACCCGCCGTGACGACCGGCGTGAACGCGCCGAGGCGCGCGCGGCGATCGCGCCGCTGCGCCGCGCGGCACTGAGCGCCGAGGCGCTGGTCAGCCGGCTCACCGCGCAGGCGGCCGGGCTCGAAGCACGCCTCGCCGACCCCGAGCTCTAC
>DAHWBL010000464.1 GCA_027323595.1 Acetobacteraceae bacterium
GCATCTGCATTTCTGGGTGCGCGCGGCGGGGCACAAGGAGCTGGTCACCCATATTTTCGTTCGCGAATCGGAATATCTGGAATCAGACGCGGTGTTCGGGGTGAAGGCGTCGCTGATCGACGAATTTCCGCGCCAGCCGCCGGGCATCGCGCCGGACGGGCGGGTGATGGCCACGCCCTATCGGACGCTGAACTGGGATTTCCGGCTGCCGCGGCTGGACCAGTTGCCGGGGGCGGGCGGGTAGATCAGTCCGCGCGCAGCGGCGAGGCGGCCTCGGGGTCGAGCAGGCGGGCGAGGCGGGCGGCGGCGAGGGCGGCGAACATCTGCGTCATCGCCCGCCGCCGTGCCGGCGCCAGGCGATGGCCGGGCGGATGGCGCAGCAACGCGGCTTCCAGCCCGGCGCAGACGATCAGCCCGGCGTCGTCGGGCAGCACGGTGTGCGGAAAATCCGTGTCCACCGCGAAGAACAGCAGATCGGCATAGTCGCGATATTCCGGCCATTTGGCGTCGGCGCGGAAATCGGCGAGGCCGGATTTGATCTCGATGCAGGCGAAGCGGCCGTCGGGCAGCAGCGCCAGCAGATCGGCGCGCCGGCCGTTGGGCAGGCGCACCTCATGCAGCGCCGCCCAGCCGAGCGCGGTGCACAGACGCGCGCCGGCGCGACGGATCAGCGCGGTGCGCTCAGGCGTGGATGCGGCGGGCGCGCAGGCCGGCGGCATCGACAGCGCCGGCTCGGTGTGCGAAGGCTCGGTCATGGCGCTGCTTCCTCCATCTTTCGACGATATCGCCGATCTCGCGGACCAGGCGCTGGCGGCGATGCCGCCTGATCTGGCGCGTCATGTCAAAGGCGTGGCGATCCAGGTGGTGGACGAGGCTGACGAGGAGACGCTGGAGGCGTTCGGGCTGGAAAGCAGCTGGGACATCTCGGGGCTGTATCGCGGCACGCCGCTGGGCATGAAGGATGCCGGCGGGGTGGCGCACGCGCCGGATATGATTTTTCTCTACCGGCTGCCGATCTTGCTGGAATGGATCGAGACCGGCGAGGAGCTGGGGCGGCTGGTGCGCTCGGTGCTGATCCATGAGATCGCGCATCATTTCGGCTTTTCCGATGAGGATATCGCGCGGATCGAGCAGGGCTAAAAGATTAACCCGCGATCCGGACGTGAAAATGCGGTCGGCGGCCGCGCAGCAGTGCCTGTACCGGGCGGTCGAAGCCCCAGGCGAGCAGGGCGGAAAGCAGCAGCGCGGCGATGGCGAAGATGGCGATCATCGCGGTGTCGGGCAGCCAGGCCGCAGGGCTTGGGTGCAGCAGGCGCGGCAGCCGCGATTTCAGCCAGTCGAACGCCAGCAGGTGGCTGACATAGAGCGGGTAGGACAGTATCCCCGCGACGGCGGCAAACCGGCCGGGTCGTAGCACGCCGTGCTGTTCGAGCCAGCCCAGGCCCAGCAGCGCGAGGCCGACGCCGACGCCGATGGTCGGGCGGGTCCAGGCGGTGGCGAAGCCGTAGCCGCCGTCGGTCTGGCGGAGATACAGCGCGATCAGCGCGCCGCCCAGCGCCAGCGCGGCGAGTGCCACCGCGCGCGTGCCGACATGCCGCCGCCAGATCAGCGCGGCGGCCATGCCGCAGAGGAACTCGATGCAGAACGGGTTGATCAGATCGAGGGTGAATACCGGCACACCCAGACCGGGCATCAGCAGCGGGCGCCAGGTGTGGACGATGGTGGCGCCCACCCACAGCGCGAGCAGCAGCCGGCCGACGCGCGGCAACAGGCACAGCGCGAACATCAGATAGAACCCGATCTCGATGCGCAGGGTCCAGGCCACGGCGAGAAGATTCGCGTAGGGGTCGAGCACGTCATGGAAATCCGGCAGCAGCGCGAGCCAGCTCAGCACGCGCGGGCCGGTGACCCAGGGGATGCGCCAGGCCCAGGACAGGATCAGCGCCATCACCAGCCAGTAGGTGGGATAGATGCGACAGACCCGGCGCCAGGCGAAGCGGGCCAGGCCGCGCAGGCTGCCGGCGTCGCGGCCGTGCGAGAGCACCATCACGAAGCCGCTGAGCACGAAAAAGAATTCCACGCCCGGATCGCCGGGGAACACCCAGCCGCCGTGGAACCCGTCATACCCCAAAGCGGGGGTCTCGCGCAGCGCCAGGGTGGCGTGATGCAGCACCACGCTGAGGGCGGCCAGCCCGCGCAACAGCTCGAAGATCAGCAGCCGTGGCGCGCGGTCCGTCGCGCGCAGGCTCACAGCAGCGCGTCGATCGACCAGGCGCCGGGGCCGAGCAGCGCGATGGCGGCGGCCACCCCGGCCCAGAACACCGCATATTCCACGCCATGGCGGTTCCAGAACCAGCCGCCCTGCCACAGCGACAGCCGCATCATCGCCGCCGACAGACACAGCGTCAGCACCGCCGCGCCGTCGGTGGCGAGACCCAGCACGAGGCACAGCCCGGCGATGATCTGTGCGGCACCCACCACACGCACCCAGGCGAGCGGGGGATGCAGGCCGGATTGGGCGAAACTCGCGGTGACCGCGGCGACATCGCCGCGCAGCAGACCGAATTTCTGCAACCCGTGCGGCAATTGAAAGCCGCCGGCGAGCAGACGCAGCAGCAGCAGGGCGAGGGAGAAGCGATCGAGCATGCGGGCATTGTAGGAACGGGGTGGCGTTGGGGCAATGTGGGGGGGAAGGCGTTCTTTTTTGAAAAAAAGAACCAAAAAACTTCTGGGAGTTTGGTCCTTGTTCGATCAAACCTGGGTGCCTCTTCGGAGCCGCCGCGGTTCGACCGGAAAGAACGAAGGAATAGAAGTTCTTTGTTGGTGTGGACGGCCCCACGGCATCGGGTGCCAATATTGGGGCTTGTTCGAGCTAACCAACAGGAGGGCCGTCCAGATGGAGTATAAGCGGATTGCGATAGACACGTCCAAGCACGTTTTCACCCTGCACG
>DAHWBL010000478.1 GCA_027323595.1 Acetobacteraceae bacterium
AGGGCAGCGCCACCACCGCGAAGGCGCGCGCCGCCGCCGGCAGGCCGGCCTGCCAGACGATCTCGTGCGGGCGTTCCAGCAGCGGGCGCAGCCGCAGCGCCAGGCCGCGCGCGAGCTCGGGGCCGGCGAGCATCAGCACCATCGCCGCGGCGGCGAGGCCAGCGAACTGCGCGACCTCGCGCGACAGCGGCACCTGGCCGGCTTCGGCGGCCTGCGCCAGCCGTCGCCCGGTGGCTTCCTGTGTGCGTTCGCCCTGGTCGGCTTCCTCGGCCATCCTTTACAGGCCGGGCAACGCGGCGAGCACGCTTGCCGCGCCGTCACCCCAGGCGCGCAGGATGGCGGCACCGAGGGCGGCCAGCAGCACCATGCCGCCCAGCACCTGGCCGGGCACCGCGACCAGAAACACCTGCACCTGCGGCACCAGCCGGCCGAGCAGCCCGAGCGCCACCTGCATCAGCACGCTGGCCAGCAGGAACGGCGCGGCCAGGCGCAGCGCCAGCGCGAAGCCGTCGGCGATGCCGCCGATCACCGCGGGCAGCGCGCCGATGGGCATGGCGCCGGCCGGCCACAGGCGGTAGCTGCCGACCAGCGCGCGCAGCGGCAACTGGTGCAGCCCGCCGCCCAGGATCAGCAGCGGCGCGACGAGGCCGAACAGGCGGGCGATGGCGGTCTGCTGCGCGCCGCTCGCGGCGTCGGTTTGCAGCACCGAGGCGAGGCCGATCATCACCGACAGCATCTGTCCGGCCATCGGCAGCGCCAGCGTGACCAGCCGGGCGAGAAAGCCCAGGCTCGCGCCGGCCAGCAGCTCGCGCGCCAGCATCGCCAGCAGCGTCGCGCCATCATCGCCCACCGCCGGCAGGGTGGCCGCGACCCCCGGCCAGACCAGCACCGCCAGCGCCAGCGCCACCGCGGCGCGGATCATCGCCGGCACCTCGGTTTCGGCCCAGCCGGGCAGCAGCATCACCGCCCCGGCGCAGCGCGCCAGGACCAGCGCGAAGCCGATCGCGGTGGCGGCGGGGATGGTGGTAGCGGGCGGGATCATGGTCCTGGGCCGGCCTCATGCCGGGCGATCCGCGCGAAGCTGGTGCGGGCGGAATCGGTGAGGGTGGCGAGCATGAACGGGCCGAGCAGCATCAGCACCGCCACCACCGCGGCGAGCTTGGGCAGGAAGGCGAGCGAGGATTCGCTGATCTGGGTGACCGACTGGATCACCGAGATCAGCAGCCCGGCGGCAAGCGCGGCGAGCAGCGGCGGCCCGCCCAGCCGCATCGCGGTGATCATCGCCTCGCGCAGGGCGGCGGCGGCGTCGCCCTCGGTCATGGCTGGTTTCGACCGGGCCATTTTGGCCGGTGGCGGCGCATCAGATCGGCATCTTGATGATGTCCTGATAGGCCTGCACCACGCGGTCGCGGATGGCGGTGGTGGTTTGCAGCGCGAGGTCGGCCTGGCTGACCGCGTTGACCACGTCGGTCAGGTTGGCCTGGCCGAGCAGCGCCTGGCGGGACTGGGTGTCGGCCTGGTGGCCAGCATCGACCACGCCGGCGAGGGCGTTGCCGAGCAGGGCGGAGAAATCGGTGCCCGGGCTTTGGGTGCCCTGGCTTTGGACGCCGGTGGCGCCGTCGGCGGTCTGGCCGTAGCGCGCGGCGGCGGTGGCGGCGGGGATGCCGGTCGCCGAAAGAATTGGAGTGGCCATGGCTATTTCAGCAGGTCGATGGTGCGCGACAGCATCGCGCGCGAGGTTTGCATGACGCTGAGATTGGCGCTGTAGCTGTGCTGGGCGTCGCGCATGTCCATCAGCTCGACGAAGCTGTTGACGTTGGGCAGCCGCACATAGCCCGAGGCGTCCGCGGCCGGGTGCGAGGGGTCGTAGCGGCGGGGAAACTCGGTCTGGTCGCGGGCGATGCGGCCGGCCTGCACGGTCTGCGCGCCGAGCGCGCGGTCGGCGACGGAGGTGAAGCTGACGGTCTTGCGTCGGTATGGCTCGATTTTCGGGTCGGACCCGGTGCTGTCCTGGTTGGCGAGATTTTCGGCGATGACCCGCAGCCGGGTGGTCTGCGCGGTCATGCCGGCGGCGGAGATGGCGAGCGCCTTGTCGAGGTCCATGGTCAGGCCTTGCCGATCGTGGTGCGGAACATGGTCATGTATTTGGCGTAGAGCTGGGTGGCGACGCGGTGCGCGGTCTGGTTGTCGGCGAGGTGGGCCATTTCGGTCTCCAGATTGACGGCGTTGCCGTCCGGCGCGCGCAACTGGCCGGGTTCGGGGGCGGAGCCGGGCGGCGGCGGGGGCGCGCCGGCGAGGTGGGTGGGCTCGGTCCGGGCGAGCAGCACCTGGCGGCGCGACAGGGCGGTGCCGAAGGCGGCGAGGTCGCGCGGGGCGAAGCCGGGGGTGTCGGCGTTGGCGATGTTGGTGGCCAGCAGGGTCTGGCGCAGGTCGGTCCAGGCCATGCGGTCGCGCAGGAGCTGCATCAGCGGCGCGGCGGCGGGCGCGGGGTTGGCGGTGGTGGGCGGCATCGGCGGCTCTCCGTGCGGCGTGGGCGCGCGCATGGTGGCAGGCGATGGTTGCGGTTTGCTGAACGGGCGGGCGGATTCATCGGGCCTTTACCGTCGCGTGGTGGGATGCCCGGCATGGACAGTTCCCGCACCGGCCAAAATGCCGGACCCGAGGCTAATCCGGCTGATCCGGCTGACGCGGTGGCCGCGCTCGCCGATGACATCGGCCAGAGCCTGGCGGTGGCGCGGGTGCTGGCGCGGCAGGGGCGCGAGCTGGCGCTGACCGGGCTGGATCAGCGCATCGGCATGCTGTGCGCGCAGACTCTGGACCTTGGCCCCGGTCCGGCGCGGGCGCTGCGGCCGCGGCTGGCGGCGCTGCTGGCGGGGCTCGACGCGCTGCACGACCTGCTGGATGGCGCGCCGTGATCGGCGGCGGCACCTGGATCGAGGTGGCGGCGTCGCTGCTGCTGGTGGTCGGGCTGATCCTGGGGGCGGGGCGGCTGGCGCGGCTGCGCGGGGGCGGCCGGGCGGCGGCCAACGCGCATCTGGCGCCGGTGGCCAGCCTCACCATCGACGCGCGCCGGCGGCTGCATCTGGTCGAGTGCGACGGGCGGCGGGTGCTGCTGCTGACCGGTGGCGGCGACGCGATGCTGCTGCTGGACCCGCCGGCATGAGGCGCGGCCGGGCGGGGTGGCTGCTGGTCTTTCTGGTCTGGCCGGGGCTGGTGGCGGCGCAGTCGGTCAACATCGATCTGGGCGCGGGCGGCGCGGCCGGGGCGACCGGGCGGCTGGTGCAGCTCACCGCGCTGATCACCGTGTTGTCGATCGCGCCGAGCCTGCTGGTGATGACCACCGCCTTCACCCGCATCGTCATCGTGCTGTCGCTGTTGCGCAGCGCGCTGGGCACCCAGGGCACGCCGCCCAACATGGTGCTGGTCGGGCTGGCGCTGTTCCTGTCGTTTTTCGTGATGCAGCCGGTGCTGGAAAAATCCTGGCAGGACGGGGTGGCGCCGCTGGTCGCCGGGCAGATCGACGAGATGGAGGGGCTCACCCGCGCGGCGGCGCCGGTGCGCGACTTCATGGCCGGGCGGACGCGGCCGGACGATCTGCGGCTGTTCCTCGAACTGGGCAACCTGACCCCGGCGGCGGGTGAGCCGGCGCCGTGGCGGGCGCTGATGCCGGGCTTTCTGGTCAGCGAGCTGCGCCGCGCCTTCGAGATCGGGTTTTTGATCTATCTGCCGTTTCTGGTGATCGATCTGGTGGTGGCCAGCCTGTTGATGAGTCTGGGCATGATGATGCTGCCGCCGACCGCGGTGTCGTTGCCGTTCAAGCTGATATTTTTCGTGCTGGTGGATGGCTGGCGGCTGGTGGCGGCAAGCCTGGTGCAGAGTTTCGGGTGATGGTCAGGGGCCGCGCGGATGGTCGTTGGGTGAGGATGCGCGGGGTTCGGCGGGGCGGAAGGCCGGACGTGGCGCGGCCTGGACCGGACGGGCGTTGGCCGGCTGTTCGCGGCGGAACTGGCCGTTGTAATCGGGCACGAAGCGGTGCGTCGGCGGGGGTTGGGCGAAGGTTGGGCGGGCGAAAGTGGGGCGGGCGAAATTCGGGCGGGCGAAATTCTGGGGCATCGGCGGCGGGGTGTTGACCTGCGGAAATGCCGCCGGTGGGGGCGCGATGCCGGCGCCGATCGGGCTGGCGGTGAGCCGGTTCCAGCGGTCCGGGTCGCGGGCGATGTGGGGCGCGAACCCGCCCTGGCCCTGCCATCCGGGGCCGTGCCAGCCAGGTCCGCGCCAGCCCGGGCCGCCCCAGACCGGCTGGGCCAGGCCCCACAGCCCGCCGGCCAGCCCGCCCACCGCGACGGCGGGCCCGAAGCCCATCGGCGCGGAAAGGCCGAAGCCGTAGCCGGGATTGAGCCCCGGCGCGTTAAGTCCGGGCGCGGCAAATCCGGGCGCGCCGTTCCAGCCGGGCTGCGCGAGGCGCATCGGCGGGTAGGCCGGGCTGCTCCACACGCCGAACGCCAGCAGCGGGTCATAGAGCGGCACCATCACCAGCCCCGGATCGGCGGGCTGGATCAGGATCAGCGGCTGGGCGGTGCCGTCATCGCCGGGCGGCGGTTCGGTGCGCACGCTCAGCGCCGGGCCGCTGGTCAGCGTGCCGGCGCGCATCGCCTGTTCGCGCAGGTGCTGCACCGTGTCGAGCAGGTCGGGCTGCTGGTTGGCGTAGGCCCAGGCGAGGCCGGCGGTCCAGTCCGGATGGGTGGCGAGGCTGGCGAGCTGGGCGGGGAAGGGCAGCAGCGACCGCACCGCTTGGTCCCAGTTCGGCGCCGCGCCGGCGAGGTCCGCACCTTCGAGGCCCTGGTTCGCGGGCTCGGCGCGCCAGGCGTTGGCCGCCGCCAGCTCGTCGGGGTGCGTGCTGGCCATCAGCATCTGTGCCAGCAGCGGGTCCGGATACAGCGCGATCGGGGCCAGCATGGCGGCGAGCTGGTCCTGGCTGTAGCCGGAGCTGGCCAGGATGGCGGAATCGGGCGTGATCACGCGCGGCAGCGGCTGCGCGGCGGCGGGCAGGGCGAGCAGCAGGGCGGCGGCGAGGGCGGCGGCGCGGGCGTGCATGGGCGGGTCTCCGTGTCGGACGCATCAGGCGCCGTCACTGTGGCGGCATGTGGGCGCGGGTTCGGATTTGGCGAGGTGGCGCCGGCGGGGCGCTGGCATCGGCTCGGCGGGTGCGATAATTCTGCGGTTCGGCGCCGCGTCGCGCCGGCTTGGGGGTGGCCCGCATGGAAGTGATGATCCTGCTGCTGGACACGATGGCGATGGGCCTGGTGTGCCTGTGGCTGATCCAGAGCGAGCAGACCAGGCCGCAGAAGAAGCTGAAGGGGGCGCTGGCGCGGGTGCTGGTGCTGTTCAGCTTCCGTGCCGGGCCCGACGACAAGGAGCTGGCCACCCTGGAGAAGCGTCGGCGCCAGGCGCAGGGCTATCGCCGTCCGGTCGAGCCGCCGCCCACCAGCCGCCGGCGGGGCTGATCGGCGATGCGCGATCTCGCCTTTCTGCTGTGCTTCATGGGGCCGCTGGTGATGAGCTGGGGGCGCGCCTATGTCAGCATTCTGACCTGGGCCTGGATCGCGATCCTGACGCCGAATTTCTTCATGTTCGGCATCGCCGGGTCGGTGCCCTACAACAAGCTGATCGCGGGGGTGACGTTTCTGGCGATCCTGACCAGCAAGGAGCGCAAGAAGTTCCGCATCGACGCCACCGCGATCGTGCTGCTGATGTTCCTGGCACAGCTTGCCATTGCCCAGTTCAGCGCGTTGACCGACCAGTCGGTGGGGTGGGACATCCTCGATAAATTCTGGAAGATCGTCATTTTCTTCTTCCTGGTCCTGGCCTTCGCCGACAGCCCGAACCGCATCCATGCGCTGGTCCTCGCCACCTGTCTTGGCATCGATTTCGATGCCTGCGCCGGCGGGCTGAAGTTTTTCGCGTCCGCTGGCAGCTACCACTCGGTGGGGTCGCCCTCGTGGGGGGACAACAACCACGAGGCGCTGATCATGCTGATGGGCATCCCGCTGCTGACCTACGTGCGCAACGTCTCGACCGAGAAGCTGATGCGCTTCGCGACCTCGGTGGCCATCGTGCTGTCGGTGTTCGGGGTGGTGGCGACGCAGTCGCGCGGCGGGCTGGTGGGGCTGATGATCTGCGCCGGGTTTGGCATTTTGCGCAGCCGGCACAAGGTGGGTTTCGGCATCATCGTCGCGGTGCTGGCGATGATCACGCTGTATGTCGCCGGCGAGCATTACACCGCTCGGATGGACACCATCGGCTCCGCCGAGCAGGACGATTCCTTCATGGGCCGCGTGGTGGCGTGGAAGATCAGCACGCTGATGGCGATGGATAATCCGATGACCGGCGGCGGCATTCATGCGGTGACCGCGCCGAGTGTGTATGACTATTACGCGCGCGATTTCTACAAGCTGTCCTTCATCTCCACCCCGTCCGGCCCGGGTGTGGCGCATGCCGCGCACAGCATCTATTTCGAGGTGCTGGGCGATTCCGGATTCCTCGGGCTGGGGCTTTTCCTGACCATCGTGGTCAGCTCGCTGGTGCGGGCCTGGCGGTGCAAGAACCTCGCGCGCCATCATCCGGAGTTGCGTTGGGCCTATGTGCTGGCAGGTCAGTTGCAGACTTCCATCGTCGTCTACATGGTTTGTGGCGCCGCGCTGAGCGCGGGTTATTACGATCTGCCGTATCTCACCTTCTCGATCGTCTCGGCGGTGTCGGCCTATGTGACGGCGCAGGTGGCGGCAAAGAAAAAGGCGGCGATGGCCGGTGAGCGAACCGCGGCGCGCGCGCTGGCGCGGCCGGTGCCCCCGGGCGGGTTCGCGCCGCAGCCGGCCGGGTTTGGGCGGCCGGGCTGAGGCGGTAACTCGAAAAGGAGAGACGATGGATCTGCATCTGCGCGATCGCGTGGCGGTGATCACCGGGCCGGCGAAGGGGATGGGTGCTGCGATCAGTGCCGCGTTCGCCGCCGAAGGGTGTCGGCTGGTGCTGGCCGGGCGGGACCTCGCGGCGATCGGCCCGGTGGCCGAGGCGGCGCGCGCGGGTGGCGCGCAGGTGCTGGTGAGTGCCTGCGATCTGCTGGACGCGGATGCGTGCGAGGCGCTGGCGGCGGCGGCCACCGATCGGTTCGGGCGGATCGACATTCTGGTCAATGTCGCCGGTGGTTCCGGGCCGATCGGCAAGACCGGCTGGCAGACCACGCCGGCGGAGTTCGATGAGATCGTGCGGCTCAACATGGCCGGGTGTTTCCATTCCATGCACGCGGTGCTGCCCGGCATGGTGGCGCGGCGCGACGGCAAGATCGTGAACGTGGGCGGCACCTTTGGCATGCGCGGGCGCGCCGGGCGGATGGCCTATTCGGCGTCCAAATGGGGACTGCGCGGCATCACCAAATCGATGGCGCTGGAGGCCGGGCCGTTCGGCATCAATGTCAATTGCGTCGCGCCTGGCATGGTGGACGGGCCGCGCTTTCGCACCAAGGTGGTGGCCGAGACTGCCGCACGGCCGGGCATCAGCGCGGATGAGGCGACCAGCCGCCACGCCGGCGAATATGCGCTGCGGCGGATCACCGAGGATCGCGACGTGGCCAATGCGTGCCTGTTCCTGGCCAGCGACGTGTCGCGCCAGATCACCGGCGTCGATCTGCCTGTCGATGGCGGCTGGGCGATGCTATAGCCGGGCAGCATCGGAGGATCACATGGCCCGGATCATCGGCGGCATCGCCAGTTCGCACACCCCAACGATCGGCTTCGCGCTCGATCACGACAAGCAGGATGATCCGGTCTGGGCGCCGATCTTTGCCGCCTATGCGCCGGTGAAATCGTGGTTGGCCGAGCAGAAGCCCGATGCGCTGGTGGTGATCTACAACGACCATGTCACCAGTTTTTTCTTCGACCATTACTCGGCCTTCGCGCTGGGCATCGGCGATCGTTATGCGGTGGCCGACGAGGGTGGTGGCGCGCGCGCGCTGCCGCCGATCAGCGGGCATCCGCAACTTGCCGCCCATATCGGCGCGTCGCTGGTGGCCGACGAGTTCGACATGTCCTTCTTCCAGCACAAGGCGCTGGATCATGGCTGTTTCTCGCCGCTGTCGATGATGATGGAGCATGATCCGGACTGGCCGGTGCCGATCATTCCCCTGCAGGTGGGCGTGCTGCTGTTTCCGATCCCCTCGGCGAAGCGCTGCTTTTCGCTGGGCCAGGCGCTGCGCCGCGCGATCGAGAGCTTTCCGCAGGATCTGCGGGTGTGCGTGGTGGCCACCGGCGGGCTGTCGCACCAGGTGCACGGCGAGCGCGCGGGCTTCAACAACACCGCGTGGGACGAGAAGTTTCTTGATTTGTTCGAAAACGATCCGGATGCGCTGACGCGGATGACGGTCGCCGAATACGCCACGCTTGGCGGCGTGGAGGGGGCCGAGATCGTGATGTGGCTGATCATGCGCGGCGCGTTGCCCCAGCAGGTGCGCAAGATTCATCAGACCTATTATCTGCCCTCGATGACCGGCATCGCCACCGCGATCTATGAGCATGACGGCCAGGCGATGAGCCCGCGCGAGGCGGGCGACCATCGCGCGCATATGGACCATGAGCTGGCCGGCGCCGAGCAGCTCGACGGGACCTATCTGTTCAACCATGCGCGCGCGGTGCGTGGCTATCGGCTCAATGATTTCCTGCATGAAATGGTCAAACCCGCGCACCGGGAAGCGTTTTTGGCGGATCCGGAAGCCGCGTTCGCGCGCGCGGGATTGAGCGTGGAGGAAGCCGATCTGGTGCGCCGGCGCGACTGGCAGGGCATGATGCGCCACGGGGTGATTTTTTTCATGCTGGAAAAGCTGGGCGCGGTGCTGGGGGTTTCCAATTTGCACATCTACGCCGCGATGCGCGGGCAGAGCCTTGCCGAGTTTCAGCAGACCCGCAACGCGCCCGGCGCGCTCTATTCGGTGGCCGGCAGCGACGCCGGCAAGACCAGCTGGGACGACAAGCCCGGCGGGTGATCCGTCAAAGCAGGGTCTGGATCAGTTTGGCGCGGAATTCCTGGAACCGTTCGCCGAGGCCGCGCGCGTGCCAGATCGGGAAGGTGATGCGGATGGAGGCGCGCTGGTCGGATTTGAACATCGCCTCCATCTGCGCGCCGAAGTCGGTGCCCAGGATGATGGCGTCGATCTCGTTGTTCCACACGGCGCTGCGCCAATCGAGGTTGGATGAGCCGATCGCCGACCAGGCATGGTCGATCACCGCGGTCTTGGCGTGCAGGATGCGGTTCTGCCGTTCGTAGATTCTGACGCCGGCATCGAGAAGATCGCCATAATCGGCGCGCCCGGCGGCAAGCGCTGCGGTGCTGTCGGACGTGCCGGGCACGATGATGCGCACATCCACCCCGCGCCGCGCGGCGGCGATCATGGCGGCCTTGAGGTCTGGGGTGGGCACGAAGAAGCCGGTGGTGAGGTGGATCGACCGCTTGGCCAGCGCCATGCTGGCGAGCAGGGTGCGGTAGATCAGCGGCTGTTCGCTGTCGGGCGCGCCGTCGATCGCCTGGATCATCAGATTGCCGGTGTGGGTAGGCGGGGTTGGCGGCGGCGGCGCGAGCGGGGGGCCGTTCTGCTGCTGCCAGGTCTCCATGAAGTAGGTCTCGAACTGCGCGACCACCGGGCCGGTGATGCGCACGTCGGTATCGCGCCAGGCCTGGTCATCGGGGTCGGCGCCGGGGGTGTAGGCGGTGTTGCGGTAGACGTGGCTGATGTTGACGCCGCCGGTGATCACGAGGCGGCCATCGACGCAGAGCAGCTTGCGGTGGTCGCGCTTGTTGAACTCGATCGGCACCCGCTCGTTGGGGATCATCGGGTTGAATTCGAGCACCTGCACGCCGCCCTGGCGCATGCGGTCGAACAGCGCCGAGGGGGTCTCCGACGCGCCCCAGGCGTCATAGATCAGATTGACCGTCACGCCGTGGTGGGCGGCGGTGATGAGCAGATCGGCGAACACCGCGCCCTCGGAGGCGTCGAACTCGTAGCTTTCCATGTCGATGCGGGTGTGCGCGGTGGCGATGGCGGCCTGCATGGCGGCGAAGGTGGCCGGGCCGTCGACCAGCAGGTCGGCGCGGTTGCCGGGCAGGAATGGAACGCCGGCGAAACGCTCACCCTGCTGGCGCATCAGCGGCACCGTGCTGGCGGTGTCCGCGTCGGCGAGGGCGGCGAGCAGGTCGGGGCTGACGCCGGGGGTGGGGGCGCTGACGCAGCCGGCGAGGGCGGCGAGAAGCGCGCAGGCACGCAGCGGGCGCGCGCGGTGGCGGCGCCTGGCGGCGACATCTGGTGGCGGCCTGACAAGCGACATAGCCCGCATATGATGGCCGATGGTGGCAAACACAAGGCGGGAGCCGCACTGTCCGGCGGCGCCATGTCAGGAAATGTCAGGCATTTTGCCTGTTCAGGGCAGCCGGATCGGGCGGTCGGGGAAGGTGAGCTGGTCGCGGTCGCGCCAGTTCGGGCGGACATAGTTGATTTCCATCAGCCGTCGCACCCCCTCGATCGGGCGGGGCTCGAAGCCGTGCCAGCTTGCCGGGCCGGGGATGAAAATGACGGCCGAGTCGAATTCCGCCGAGGAGCGGCCGACCCAGCGCCGCTCGGCGTCGTAGATGTCGGTGCCCCAGCCGGCGGCCTCGGGCCCCGTGCACAGATAGATCACCATCGAGAACAGTTTTTCGGGGATGTCGCGGTGCGGCTCCAGCCAGGCGCCGTCGATGTCCTGCATATATTCCATCCGCAGGAAGCTGCCTTCGACCGCGACGTCGCAGGTTGCGGCAAGCGCGGCGGCGACGGCGGGGGCCTGCAACGCGTCGGCCATCGCCGCGCAGCCCTGGTAGTTCGCGCGCATGGCCGGGGTGATGAAGCAGCGCGCATCGTTGTAGCTGCCGCGGGTGCCGTCGGTCCTGCCCAGATCCGGCGGGCGGATGGGCATGGCGAGCAGTGCGGTGCACAGCTCGATCGGCAGCACGTCGGCAAGGGTCCAGTGCCGGTAAGGAGATTCCGAGCGTTGCGCGCCGGATAGCGCGTCGAGGAAGCGGGCGCGCACCGCATCGGCGCTGACCTCGGGCGGGTAGCGCATCAGCGCGCGCCCGGCAGCCGGCGCGGTGCCCAGTCGATCA
>DAHWBL010000488.1 GCA_027323595.1 Acetobacteraceae bacterium
ATCGTGCAGGCCGCGCGGTGGCAGCGTGGCATCGTCGATGCCTTCGGCAGCATCGACATGGCGTTTCCACGCAAACATGATTTTTCCGGCCAGATTCACGTGAATCGCTTTGGCCCGCTGGGGCTGACGCGCGTCATCAGCCGCTTCGAGCATGGCTGCCGCACCGAGCGCCAGGCCATCGATGATCCGCAGCCGTTCTGCATTCTGGTGTCGGTGCACGCGGGGCAGTTGCAGTTGACGCAGCATGGTAGGCGCCAGGTGCTTGGCCAGGGCGTGCTCGGTCTGGTCGATCTCAACGCCGGCTATGAATGGCATCATGACCGCCCGACCGACATCACTACCGTCAAGCTGCCGTCGGACATGCTGCGCGCGCGGGTGCCGGGATTTGCATCCGATCATCTTGCCGCCGGTCCGCCGGTGTTGCCGGCTGGCGCTGGTGTTGGGCGGCTGGTGGTGGAACTGCTGGCGGCGCTGGCCAACCAGATGCCGCACGTGCCCGCGACGGCGACGCATTCCTGCGCGGGATTGTTGATGGATTTGCTGGAGACTCTGGCTGGCGAATCCGCCCCTGGGTCCGCCCGCGCGCCGGGGCCGCGTCGCACGACACTGGCGCGGTGCACGGATTTCATCGACCGCCATCTGGGTGACGCGGACCTCAACGCGGCGCGGGTGGCGCGGGCAATGGGAATCTCCATGCGCGGCCTGCATGCATTGTTCGAGTCTGGCGGCGAGAGCTTTGCCGCCTATGTGCGCTCCCGGCGGCTGGACCGCAGCCTGGCGGCGCTGCGCGATCCGGACAATGTCGGACGTGCGGTGAAGGAAATCGCCGCAAGCTGCGGGCTGCCCAACCCGGCGCATTTTGCCCATCTGTTCCGCGCGCGCTTTGGCCAGACCCCGCGCGAACTGCGCGCGATGCGGCGCTGACTATCGAATTTGTGCAGGATCGTTTGCGCGATTGCGCAGAACGCCGCGCGAGGCTTGCACGGCAGACATGACCGCGCGAGCCTGCGCACCACGAAAAAATAATCGGGGGGTCACCATGTCCAACACCGCGCGCGAGCGGCAACTGCGCGAAGCCTGCAATCCGCTTTTCGGAACAAGCAAGCTGAAGCTTGGCACTTTCTGTTCCAACCTGAGCGGTGGCTGTGCCATCACCACATTGGATGGGGTGCTGGATGCGAGCTGGGGCAGCACGCTGAGCCTCGCGCGGATGGCCGACCAGATGGGGTTCGAGGCGCTGGTGCCGGTGGGGCGCTGGAAGGGCTTTGGCGGTGAAAGCGATTTCAACGGTGAGGGCTTCGAGTGCTTCACCTGGGCCGCGGGCATCGGCGCATCGACCGCCCGCGCGGGCGTGTTCGCCACCTCGCACGTGCCCACCATCCACCCGGTGATGGCGGCCAAACAGGCGATGACCATCGACCACATCACCAATGGTCGCTTTGCATTAAACCTCGTCACCGGCTGGCATAAAACCGAGATCGAGATGTTCGGCGCGCCCCTGCTGGAACATTCCAAACGCTATGACTGCGCGGTCGAATGGCTCGACATCATCAAGCGTCTGTGGGTGTCCGACGAACCTGTCGACTATGAAGGCGAGTTCTACAAGGTGATCGGCGCGCAGGTGCGGCCCCACCCGGTGCAGCGCCCGCATCCGGTGGTGATGAACGCCGGCGGCTCCGAACGCGGGCGCCATTTCGCCGCGAAATATTGTGACGTGGCCTTCGTCATTCTGACCGCCTATGGATTTGACGACGTGAAGGCGCAGGTCGATCGCTATCGCGAGCTTGCGCGGCGCGAATATGGGCGCGACATCCAGGTGTGGTCCTACGCCTATGTCGTGCAAGGCGAGACCGAGGCGGACGCGCGCGCCTATTTCGATGAATATGTGCATCAAAAAGGCGACCAGGTGGCGGTGGACAACCTGACGACCACCATGGGCATCAACGCCCAGACGGTGCCGCCCGAGGTGATGGAGGCGATGAAGACGCATTTCATCGCCGGCTGGGGCGGCTTTCCGCTGGTGGGCACGAAGGAGCAGATCGTCGATGGGCTGGCGATGCTGCAACGCGCTGGCTTCGACGGAATATTGCTGTCCTGGGCACGGTATTTGCCGGATATGGCGCAGTTCCAGGCGGAAACCTTCCCGCTGCTGGTGCAGGCCGGGCTGCGCTGATCAGCGGCCGGGCAGCGATGACGTCGCGCCGGCGGTGAGTTCGACGATCTCGGCGGTGATTTCTTCCTGGCGCACCAGGCGCTGGGTCGATTCGAGCTCGCCCACCCGCCGCTGCACCTCGCGTTGCGCCGCCGCCATCGCCTCCATTCGGGCCTCGTTTTCCGCCGCGAATGCGTGCAGCGCGGCATGGCAGAGCTGGGCGTGGACATGCTCGGCGGTGAACGATGCCAGCAGAGTCGCTGGCGGCAGATTGAGCAGCGGCGGCGATCCGTCGATGCGCAGTGGAAACAACGCCATGTCGAGAGGAAACAGGCAGCGTCTAAGAATGTCCGCACCGCGCCCCACGGTCCAGTGTGTGAACACCACATCGAGCCGGTCGATTTTGCCGGTGGCGATGCGTGCGTACAGCGCTTCGGCGATGCGATCGGCGAATTTCGGAATGAAGCCCGATTGCGCCGGCATCGGCCCGGTCCAGACCGTGGCGATGCCGCGCTCGCCCAGGGTCGCAATTCCGCGCGTGCCAACCGCGAACAGCGCGGCGTCGTCGATCT
>DAHWBL010000505.1 GCA_027323595.1 Acetobacteraceae bacterium
CGTATGAAGCCGGCGCGGGGCGCGGTGGCGGTGGGGTGGGGCGCTCGCTCAGCAGGAATGCCGGCCGCATGGTCTACCTCGCTTTTTGCCAGGATCGGGATTTTGGGGGCGGATGTGGTCGCTGTAGGGTTGGGCCGGCGAAGGGTGGGGCCGGCGAACGGTGGGGCAGGAGGGGGCAGAGTGGGGCAGGATGGTTACCGAAGGGTTTGAGGACGGGCGGGAAAATGCGGTGCCGGTGGCCAGGCTCGCGCCGGGGCAGCGCGTTTACGCGATCGGCGACGTGCATGGCTGCGACGACCGGCTGGCCGCGCTGCACCAGGCGATCCTGGATGATCTGGCGGCGCGGCCGGTGGTGGCGCCGCAGCTGGTGCATCTGGGCGATTATGTCGATCGCGGGCCGGACAGCGCGGCGGTGATGGCCCGGCTGATGGGGCCGCCGCCGGGCGGGCTGGCGACCACCAGCCTGATCGGCAACCACGAGGCGATGATGCTCGCCGCGCTCCGCCAGCGCGGGGGGGCGGCGCTGGACTGGCTGGACAATGGCGGTGACGCGACGCTGCGAAGCTGGGGGCTGTCGCCGCTGGCGCCGGCGCGCGAGTGGCGTGGCGGCCTGCCGCGCGCGCTGCCTGGCTTCATCGAGAAGCTGCCGCGGCTGCACCGGGTGGGGGCCTATGTGTTCGTGCATGCCGGCCTGCGGCCGGGGGTGGCGCTGGCCGGCCAGCAGGAGCGCGACATGCTGTGGATCCGCCAGCCGTTCCTGGACTGGGACGAGGCGCTGGGCGTGGGCGAGGCGGTGGTGGTGGTGCATGGCCACACGCCCGAGCCCGAGCCGGTGGTGCGGGCGCACCGGATCGGGGTGGATACCGGCGCCTGCATGGGCGGGCGGCTGACGGCGGCGGTGCTGGAGGGCGACGACGTTAGGTTTTTGTGGGTGTGAGTCCCTGCACGCGCGGCGCGGGCGTTTCGCGGCGGAGGGAAATGCGCTAACGCGAGGGCATGAGTTTTCACACTGACGCGAACGGCGCGGATGACGCGCAGCCTCATCCCGGTGCCGACCATGGCGCGCTGATCGAGGCGGTGGGGCGGCTGGCGCGCACCTCGGTCACGGTGATCGGCGACGCCATGCTCGATCGCTACGTTTATGGCACCGCCACCCGCATCAGCCCCGAGGCGCCGATCCCGGTGGTGGCGGTGGAGCGCGAGGTGGCGATGCCCGGCGGGGCGGGCAATGTGGTGCGCAACCTCACCGCGCTCGGTGCCGCGGTGGCGCTGGTGGCGGCGGTGGGCGACGACCAGGCCGGCTCGGACCTGACCGCGCTGATCGGCGGGCAGCCGAACGTGGAGCCCTGGCTGATCGTGCAGGGCGGTCGCGCCACCACCACCAAGACCCGCTATTTCGCGCAAGGCCAGCAATTGCTGCGCGCCGACCATGAGGATGTGTCGGCGATCCATCCCAAGCTCGCCGAACGGCTGCTGCGGATCGCGCGCGACACCATCGCGGCGACCAGCCTGTGCGTGCTGTCGGACTATGCCAAGGGCACGCTGAACGGCGACATCGCCAGCCGCATCATCGAGATCGCGCATGCCGCCGGGCGGCGGGTGGTGGTGGACCCCAAGGGCGGCGACTATGCGCGCTATGCCGGGGCCGACGTGATCACCCCGAACCGGCGCGAGCTGGCCGAGGCGGTGGGGCGGCGGCTGGACAGCGCCGAGGAGATCGTGGCGGCGGCCGAGGAGCTGCGCGCGCGGCACGGCTTCGGCGCTGTGCTCGCCACCCGCGCCGAGGACGGCATGACGCTGGTGGACGCTGCCGGGGCGGTGCATTTCCCGGCCGAGGCGGCCGAGGTGTTCGATGTGTCGGGTGCCGGCGATACGGTGGTGGCCACGCTCGCCGCCGGGCTCGCCGGCGGGCTTGATCTGCGCACCGCGGCACGGCTGGCCAATGTCGCCGCCGGGGTGGTGGTGGGCAAGGTGGGCACCGCCGTCGCGCGGCCGGCCGACCTGCTGGCGGCGCTGTCGCCGCAGGGCGGGGCGCTGCGCAAGATCGTCTCGCGCGAGGCGGCGGCGGAGCAGGCCGAGCGCTGGCGGCGGGTGGGCTATCGCGTCGGCTTCACCAACGGCTGCTTCGACCTGCTGCATCCGGGGCATGTGCATCTGCTGGAGCAGGCGCGGGCGAATTGCGACCGGCTGGTGGTGGGGCTGAATTCGGACGCCTCGGTGCGGCGGCTGAAGGGGCCGAGCCGGCCGGTGCAGACCGATGCGGCGCGGGCCGCGGTGCTGGCCGGCCTGGCGGCGGTGGATCTGGTGTGCGTGTTCGACGAGGACACGCCCGAGGAATTGCTGCGCGCGCTGCGGCCGGACCTGCTGGTGAAGGGCGCCGATTACGCGGTGGCGAACGTGGTGGGGGCGGAGTTCGTCGCCAGCTATGGCGGCCGGGTGCTGCTGGCCGAGCTGCTCGACGGACAGTCGACCACCGCGACCCTCGGCCGGCTGCGCGGGTAGCAGGCCGCTGGTGCCAGTGACCCGATGACGGGCGCACGATGACGGGGTCGTGGCTCAATCTGGCGGTGGCGCTGGGGCTTGGCCTGCTGATCGGGCTGGAGCGGGAGCGCAGCAAGGGGGTCGGGCCGGGGCGGCGGACCGCGGGGATCCGCACCTTCGCGATGGCCACGCTGCTGGGTGGCATGGCGGTGGCCGCCGGTGGCGCGGTGCTGCTGGCGGTGGCGACCAG
>DAHWBL010000508.1 GCA_027323595.1 Acetobacteraceae bacterium
CGATCGAATCTTCCACCCCGGCGAGCCAGGCGGGGGTGGTGGTGGCGCGTGCGAGCAGGCGGTTGCGGCTGGTGACCGCGTGGTCGTGCGCGCCGGCCTCGCGGGCGTGGCCGGGTTCGAGCGCGAACACCAGCCGATCCAGAAAGCGGCGGCGGGCGGACGCACCTTCGACGAACAGCCGGTCCATCTGCGGGGTGAGCCAGACCGCGGCGAGGCGCGCGCCGATGGCGGCCTGGCTGCGCGCGGGCTGCCCATCGAGGCGAAAGACGCGGCGCTCGGCGGGGGGCTGTCCGGCGCCGGTAAGGGTGCCGGTGGCGATCTCCAGCTCGCCGGTGGGGGTGGTGAAGCGGCCGTTGATCGCCCAGGGCCAAGGTGTGCCGGATGGGTCGTGGCGGCCAAGGTCGGGCGCGCGGGCGCCGCGCAGCCCACGGCCGGGCACCAGAAGCGAGATGGCTTCGAGAAGATTGGTCTTGCCCGCGCCGTTTGGCCCGGTGATGCACACGAGGCGCGCGCCAGGCTGCCAGACAAGATGCGGGTAGTTACGAAAGTCCGTGAGCGCGAGCCGTACCAGCCGAAGTTCGGTCTCGCCCACCTATTCCCCGGTCCAAATGTCCAAAAGTTTTTTGCTTCTTTTTTTCAAAAAAGAAGCCCCTTGCTCGCTTCCTTGTCCGTCAAACCCGCATCGGCATGAGCACGTAGAGCGCGGAGGCGTCGCCGGCGTCGCGGACCACGGTGGGGGCGGCGCCGTCGGAGAAGCGGAATTCCACTTCGCCGTCGATCTGGTCGGTGATGTCGTTGAGGTAGCGTGCCTGAAAGCCGATTTCGAGCGGGCCGAAATCATATTTCACGTGGTCGGCGTCGAGTTCCTCGGTGGCGTTGCCCTGTTCGGGGCTGGAGGCCGAGATCACCAGCAGGTCGCGGGCGAGCGAGAGCTTCACCGGCTTGGAGCGTTCCGAGGAGATGGCGGAGACGCGGGCGACGGCGTCCGCGAAGTCTTTTTTGCCGACGCGCAGCACCTTGTCGTTGCCGGCGGGGATGACGCGCTCATATTCGGGGAAGGTGCCGTCGATCAGCTTGGAGGTGAGGGTGACGCTGCCGATGGTGAACTGGAT
Source organism: Acetobacteraceae bacterium (assembly GCA_027323595.1). GTDB lineage: Bacteria > Pseudomonadota > Alphaproteobacteria > Acetobacterales > Acetobacteraceae > CAIVDX01. Next base: position 1,113 of record DAHWBL010000508.1, read on the forward strand.
GCGGGTGTCGGCGAGCGCGATCTCGATTTCGCCGCTGGCTTCCTCCAGCAGCTTGCGCACCTCGTTCACCGTTTTGCGCGGCACGATGACGCCGGGCATGCCCTCCGCGCCGGCCGGCAGGGCGACCTCGACGCGGGCGAGGCGGTGGCCGTCGGTGGCGACCGAGCGCAGCACGCGGCCGGTGTCGCCGTCGGCGGCGTGCAGATAGATGCCGTTGAGGTAGTAGCGGGTTTCCTCGGTGGAGATGGCGAATTTGGTGCGGTCGATCAGCCCGCGCAGCTCGTTGGCGGCGATGCGGAAACGGTGCGGCAGCGCGCCGGAGGTCATGGCCGGGAAATCCTCCACCGGCAGGGCCACCAGCGAGGTGGCGTAGCGCCCGGCGCGCAGCGTGAGCTGGGCGTCGCCGCCGGCGTGATCGAGCTCGACCTCGGCGCCGTCGGGCAGTTTGCGCACGATTTCATACAGCGTCGCCGCCGGGGCGGTGGTGGCGCCGTTGCGGGTGGAGGCAGCGGCGAGCGATTCCACCACCGCGATTTCCATGTCGGTGGCGGTGAGGCTGAGCTGTCCGTCGCGCACGGCGATCAGCACGTTGGCCAGAATGGGGATGGTGTTGAGTTTTTCCGCCACGCTCTGGATGTGGGCCAGCGCCTTGAGCAGAGTCGCGCGGTCGGCCTTGAGCTTCATTGGCAAGCATCCCCAACATGCCGGTCAATCCGGCCCGATACGCCAGTGTAGCAACCCGCGTCGCGTCGGCAAAGCCGGGGTGCGCAGCGGGGGGTGGGGCGATGATTTCAGGACGGTCGGGGGCGCGCGCCGGGGGGTGGGGGTCAGGATTCCAGCATCGAGCGCAGCAGATCGACATTGTCGGCGAATTCGGCATCGAGCCCGATCAGCTCGGCGACCTTGTTGCAGGCATGCAGCACGGTGGTGTGGTCGCGGCCGCCGAATTTCTTGCCGATCTCGGGCAGCGAGCGGCTGGTGAGGTGCTTGGAGAGGTACATCGCGACCTGGCGCGGGCGGGCGACCTGGCGGGCGCGGCGCGCCGAGGTCATGTCGGAGACGCGCAGCTTGTAGTGCTCGGCGACGCGGCGCTGGATCTCGTCGATGGTGACGCGCCGGTCGTGCGCCTTCAGCATGTCGTGCAGCACCTCGATCGTGGTCTCGAGGGTGATCGGGCGGTTGAACAGGTTGGCGTGGGCGATCAGCCGGTTCAGCGCGCCTTCGAGCTCGCGCACGTTGGCGGTGATCTTGTGGGCGAGGAATTCGAGCACCTTGGGCGGCACCGGCACACCGGTGCGCTCGGCCTTGGATTGCAGGATCGAGACGCGAAGTTCGAAGGTGGTGGCGTGCAGATCGGCGACCATGCCGCAGCCCAGGCGGGTGCGCAGGCGGTCCTCCAGACCGGAGAGGTCCGAGGGCGACTGGTCCGAGGACACCACGATCTGCTTGCCGGCCTCGACCACCGCGTTGAAGGTGTGGAAGAACTCCTCCTGGGTGTTGTCCTTGCCGATGAGGAATTGCAGGTCGTCGACCATCAGCACGTCGGCACCGCGCAGCTGATCCTTGAATTCGATCTGTTGCTGGGCGCGCAAGGCGGCGATGAAACGGTACATGAATTTTTCGGCCGACATGTAGGCGATCGCGCTGTCCGGGCGGCGGGCCAGCACCTCGTTGCCGATGGCGTGCATCAGATGGGTCTTGCCGATGCCGACCGGGCCGTAGAGGAACAGCGGGTTGAAGCCCGGGCTGGCCGGCGCCTCGGCGACGCGGCGGGCGCAGGCATAGGCGAATTCGTTGGGCTTGCCGACCACGAAACTGTCGAAACTGAAGCGCGGATCGAGCGGGCTCGCCTGCTCGGTTCGTGATTCGGGGCGTGATTCGGGGCGCGGTTCGGACCGGGCCTGGGTGCGCGCCTCCGGACGTGACGGGTCTGGCCGTGACGCCTCGGTGTCGAGCGGTGCGGCGCGGCCGGCGGGTTCGCCGCCATCGATGCGGATGTCGAGATGGCGCACCGCGGGATTTTCGCTTTGCCACAGCGAGGTCAGCCGGTCGCGGTGCTGCGAGCGCACCCAGTCGCGCAGGAAGCGGCTGGGCAGGGTGATGACCAGGTCGCCGTCGTTCAGGGTGCCAAGCCCCACCTGGCGCAGCCAATGGCGGATCTCGGCCTCGCCCAGTTCGGCGGCGAGGCGGGTGCGCACGCGCAGCCATTGCGCGGCGAGCGGCTCGGCGGTTCGGGCCTGTCCGGCCGCATCGCAAACCGTCATGCCGCTGCCGTCCTTGTGGTTGTCTGCCATCGTCGCCACCCAATCGTCGGACCGCACGCCGCGATCCAAAGTTTCCTGCATGCCACAACGGACATGCGCATGTCGTTTCGTATGTCGCCGGCCTTCACGCGCCGCTGGCGCGCCTGCCGTGCGATGCGAAACGTCTCCCCCCCGCACCTGGTTTCGCACACGCGGTCACGCGCGCCTGGTCACGTCCGCCGCGCCCCGAAGCGGTGGGGGGCGGCGTGGCCGGACTGTAGGGCAGGGCGGGTCCGGGGGGCAATGGGATTCTGACTCGAATTCAGGCAAGATTAAATAACCGCACAAATAAAAACGGCGCCGCTTAAGTAGCGGCGCCGAATCGACAAAGAAACGTCAGAGCGTTACTTAACGTTTCTTAATTGGCCGCATCGGGCGGCTCAGCCGGCGGCCATCGCCTTGATGCGGGCCGACAGGCGGGAGAGCTTGCGGGCGACGGTGTTGTCATGCAGCACGCCCTTGTCGGCGGCGCGTTGCAGCTCGGGCTGGGCCTCGCGCAGGGCGGCGACGGCCACGGTCTTGTCGCCGCCGGTGATCGCCTCTTCGACCTTGCGCAGGAAGGTGCGGAAGCGCGAACGGCGGGCGCGATTGCGCTCGGTGCGCTTGACGGTCTGGCGGATGCGCTTGCGCGCGGAAGCGGTGTTGGCCATCGGTGCTGGTTCGCTCGGACTGGTGGGGAAATGGATGGAACGGCTGGACGAGAAGTGGGTGGGCGAGAAGTGGCTGGTCAGGAACAAGAGCCGGCCGCCGCGGCGCGGGCCGGGCGGTCGGGAGCGGCGGTTCTAGGGAGCGGGGCGGGCGGAGTCAAGCTGGTGGGGGCGGGCATTGCCGGCGGGCGGGAATCAGCCGGTGAAATCGGGCGCGCGCCTGGCGACGAAGGCGGCCATGCCCTCGCGCTGGTGCGGCGTGCCGAACAGCGACAGGAACAGCAGGCGTTCGTGGCGCACGCCCTGGGCGAGGCCGGTCTCGAACGCCGCGTTCACCGCGTCCTTGGCCATCTTGAGCGCCACCGGCGAGAGTGCGGCGATGGTGGTGGCGGCGGCGAGGGCCGCGTCCAGCAGCTCGGCGGCCGGCAGCACGCGCGCGACCAGCCCGGCGCGCTCGGCCTCGGCCGCGTCCATCTGGCGCGCGGTCAGGATGAGGTCCATCGCCTTGGATTTGCCGACCGCGCGGGTCAGGCGCTGGCTGCCGCCGGCTCCTGGCAGGATGCCCAGATTGATCTCGGGCTGGCCGAATTTGGCGGTGTCGGCGGCGAAGATCATGTCGCACATCATCGCCAGCTCGCAGCCGCCGCCCAGCGCATAGCCGGCCACCGCGGCGATCACCGGCTTGGCGATGGTGGTCACCACCTCCCACGGCGCGATGAAATCATGCTGGTAGGTGGCGGGAAAGGCGCGATCCTGCATTTCCTTGATGTCGGCGCCGGCGGCGAACGCGCGCTCATTGCCGGTGATGACGATGGCGCCGATCGCGGGGTCCGCGTCCCAGGCGCGCAACTGGGCGGCGAGCTCGGCCATCAACTGGTCGCACAGGGCGTTGAGCTGTTTGGGGCGGTTGAGGCGGATCAGTCCGACGCGGCCATGGATTTCGGGCAGGATCATCTGGGCGGTCATGGGCGGTGCCTCATCGTTGCAGGGTTGGGCAATAAAAGCTGCTGCGGCCGGATTGCACCAGCCGTCGCACGCCCGCGCAGGGCGGGCCGGGACAGTCCGGGCAGGGGGTGCCGGCTTTGCCGTAGACGCGCCAGGCGTGCTGGAAATAGCCGAGCTCGCCATCGGGCTGCACATAGTCGCGCAGGCTCGATCCGCCGGCGGCGATGGCGTCGGCGAGCGTCGCCTGGATCGCGGGCAGCAGCCGCGCGGCGCGCGCGCCAGGGATGCTGCCGGCGCGGCGCTGCGGGCTGATGCGGGCGCGAAACAGCGCCTCGGCGACGTAGATGTTGCCCAGGCCCGCGACCAGGCTCTGGTCGAGCAGGGCGGTCTTGGCCGGGGTGGCGCGGCCGGCCAGCGCGGCGTTGAGATAGGCGAGGGTGAAGTCCGGGCCGAGCGGCTCGGGGCCGAGGCCGACGAGCAGGCGGTGGCGGTCTTCGGTGGCGGTGGCGAGCAGATCGATGGCGCCGAAGCGGCGCGGATCGACGAAGCCCGCGGCCCAGCCATCGTTGGTGTGCAGCACCACGTGCTCGTGCGGCGGCGGGGGGATGTTGGTGCCGGGCGCGCGCAGCAGGATGCGCCCCGACATGCCCAGATGCAGCAGCAGCGAGTGCGCGTCGTCGAGGCGCGCCAGGATGTATTTGCCGCGCCGGGCAAAGCCGGTGACGGTGCGCCCGACGAGCCGGGCCGGCAGGTCCGCCGGCATTGGCCAGCGCAGGTCGGCGCGGCGCTGTTCGACGCGGGTGAGCACGCGGCCCTCCAGCCGGGCGGCCAGGCCACGCATGACGGTCTCGACCTCGGGAAGCTCGGGCATGGGCCCGGTGTAGCGCGCCCGGCGGTGGCGCGGCCAGGGGTGCCATGCGGGCGCGCTGGCAGGGCCGGGCGGATCGCGCTACACCGCAGCGATGAGCGAGGACATCGATTTCGGCTACCGGCGGGTGGCGGTGGAGGAGAAGAAGCCCCTGGTGCGGGCGGTCTTCGACAGCGTGGCGCCCAGGTATGACGTGATGAACGATCTGATGTCGCTTGGCGTGCACCGGATCTGGAAGCGCATCTTTCTGACCGCGCTCGATCCGCGCCCGACCGCCACGCTGCTCGATCTGGCCGGCGGCACCGGCGACATCTCGTTCGGCTGGCGCCGGCTGGGCGGCGGGCCGGTGATCATCTCCGACATCAACGCATCGATGCTGGCGGTGGGCGAGCGGCGGGCCGCCGCGCGTGGGCTGCTGGGCGGGATGTCGTTTCTGGTCGCCGACGCCGAGGCGCTGCCGCTGCCCGACGGCTGCGTGGACCGGGTGTCGATGGCGTTCGGGCTGCGCAACTGCACCGACAAGGACGCGGTGCTGCGCCAGGCGCATCGGGTGCTGCGGCCGGGCGGGCGGTTTTTGTGTCTGGAGTTCAGCCGGGTGCAGGTGGCCGCGCTGGCGCCGCTATATGACGCATGGAGCTTTCGGGCGCTGCCGCGGATCGGCGCGCTGGTGGCCAAGGATGCTGACAGCTACAGGTATCTCGCCGAGAGCATCCGCATGTTCCCCGACCAGCAGACGCTCGCCGAGATGATGCGCGCGGCCGGTTTCGCGCATGTCTCGGTGCGCAGCCTGTCCGGCGGGATCGTGGCCATCCACCAGGGCTGGCGGCTGTGAGCGGGCTGGCCGGGCGGCGGGTGCTGCTGATCGTCGCCGGCGGCATTGCCGCCTACAAGACCCACGAGCTGGTCCGCCTGCTGCGCCGCGCCGGCTGCGGGGTGACCTGCGTGCTGAGCGACAACGGCGCGCGCTTCGTCACCGCGTTGAGTTTGCAGGCGCTGAGCGAGGAGAAGGTCTACACCGACATGTTCTCGCTGACCGACGAGAACGAGATGGGCCATATCGAATTGTCGCGCGCCGCCGACCTGCTGGTGGTGGCGCCGGCGACCGCGAACATGCTGGCGCGCATGGCCGCCGGCCTCGCCGATGATCTGGCGAGCACGGTGCTGCTGGCCACCGATACGCCGGTGCTGGTGGCGCCGGCGATGAATGTGCGGATGTGGGAGCACCCGGCCACGCGCGCCAGTTGCGCCACGCTCGCCGCGCGCGGCATCCGCTTCGTCGGCCCGCGCGAGGGCGCGATGGCGTGCAACGAATTCGGCTTCGGGCGGCTTGCCGAGCCCGCCGAGATTTTCGCCGAAATCGAGAATCTGCTGGTGGGGCCGCGGCCGTTGGCCGGGCTGCATGCGCTGGTGACCAGCGGGCCGACGCATGAGCCGATCGACCCGGTGCGCTATCTGGCCAATCGCAGCTCCGGCCGGCAGGGCCACGCGATCGCTGCCGCCCTGGCCGAGGCGGGCGCGCGGGTGAGCCTGATCCGCGGGCCGGTGGCGCTTGCTGATCCGCCGGGTGTGCATGTGGTGCGGGTGCAGACCGCCGAGGAGATGCTGGCTGCCTGCCGGGCCGCCCTGCCGGCCGATATCGCGGTCTGCGCGGCGGCGGTGGCGGATTGGAAGATCGCTGATGTGGCCGGGCACAAGATGAAAAAATCGGCGGACGCGGCACCGCCCGTGCTGCGCCTGGTGGCCAACCCCGATATTCTCGCCGAGCTGTCCCGCGCCGGTGCTTCGCGCCCGCGGCTGGTGATCGGCTTTGCCGCCGAGACCGACGATGTGGCGGACAATGCGCAGGCCAAGCGCGCGCGCAAGGGCTGCGACTGGATCGTTGCCAATGACGTGCGGGCCGAGACCGGCATCATGGGCGGCACCGAGAACCAGGTGAGCCTGGTGACCGAGGCCGGCATCGAGAGCTGGGCGCGGATGGACAAGTCGCTGGTGGCGCGCGCCCTGGTCGCGCGCATCGCCGCCACCCTGGGTTCGGAAAAGCAGAGCATATGACAGAACAATCGACGACCCACCCGATTCTGGTGGAGGTGCTGGAGCATGCGCGCGGGCTGGCGCTGCCGGCCTATGCCACCGCCGGCGCGGCGGGGATGGACCTGCTGGCCGCGGTCGGCGGGCCGGTCAGCATCGGGCCGGGGGGGCGCGCGGTGATCCCGACCGGGCTGCGCATGGCGATCCCGCCGGGATTTGAGTTGCAGGTGCGGCCGCGCTCGGGCCTCGCGCTGAAGAACGGCATCACCCTGGCCAACGCGCCGGGCACCATCGATGAGGATTATCGCGGCGAGCTGGGGGTGATCCTGATCAATCTGTCGGATGTGGCGTTCGTGGTGGAGCGCGGATCGCGGATCGCCCAGGCGGTGCTGGCGCCGGTGAGCCGGGCGCGGTGGGTGGCGGTGGAGAGCCTGGACGAGACGGCGCGCGGGAGCGGGGGATTCGGCAGCACGGGAGGGTGAGGGGCGTCCTGTTTGAAAAACAGAAGCAAGACGCTTCCCACGATCTGTTGCGGGGCTGGGGCGCGTGCGGGGCTCATTGATCGACGCATGGCGGGGCCACATCTGCGCACGGCAAAACCTGAGGAGGCATTTCGATGATCGAGCTGCGGCCGTTTTCCAGCCTGGGGCATTTCGCCAATGACTGGCTGGACACCCACCATCATTTTTCCTTTTCCAGCTACCACGATCCCGCGCGCGACGGGTTCGGGCGGCTGCTGGTGTGGAACGACGACACCATCGGGCCTGGCACCGGGTTCGATCCGCATCCGCATCGCGACATGGAGATCATCACCTATGTCCGCCAGGGCGCGATCACCCATCGCGACAGCCTGGGCAACGAGGGCCGCACCGAGGCGGGCGATGTGCAGGTGATGCATGCGGGCACCGGCATCGTGCATGCCGAATATAACCGCGACGCCGGGCCGTGCACGCTGTTCCAGATCTGGATTCTGCCGGATCGGCGCGGCGTGGCGCCGGGCTGGCAGGCGCGGGTGTTTCCCAAGAGCAGCGATGGCAGCCTGGAGATTTTCGCCTCCGGCCGGCCGGGCGATGCCGGCGGCGACGCCTTGCCGCTGCATGCCGACGCCGCCTTGTTCGCCGGCACGCTGCGGGCGGGGCAGACGATCACCCAGACGCTGGCGGCCGACCGTGCCGCCTATCTGGTGCCGGCGCGTGGGTCGGTGACGGTCAACGGGGTGGTGGTGGGTCCGCGCGACGGCGTGGCGATCGTCGATGAGCCGACGCTGACCATCGTGGCAGAGGGCGAGGCGGAGCTGGTGATCGTCGAGGTCGGAAGGTAACCGGTCCCGCAGGCCTGCGTCAGGACGCCTGGTTTAAGACGCTGGGATCAGGATTGGGCGCGCAGCTCGCGGGCGCGGGCGAGCACCCGGTCCTCCAGTTCGGCGGCGGTGCCCGGGGCGACCGGGGCGTCGATCCACTGGCCGTTCTGCAGCACC
>DAHWBL010000003.1 GCA_027323595.1 Acetobacteraceae bacterium
CGCCTATCCATCCAGCAAACCGACCGGAGCCGATGAGGCGACCCTGGTTGAGCGGGACATGAACAATCTGCGCATGCAATTGCTGGCGATGCGCGGTGCGTTCGAGATGAATGGCGGCAGGCTGTGGGGCAGGGCGACGCCGCAGGCCTATGGGCGTCTGCAGGCGTTCATGCAGAGCGCGGGAATGATCCAGCATTCGGTTGACCCCGCGAGTTTCATGCCGACGATTCCAGAGTTCTTTGAGAAAATAAATGATTTCGATGTGGCTGATATTCAGCGCCAGTCTCGCGTCTGCGCCCGATGAACGACAAGGTGCCCGTGGCCGCGCCGCCACTGATCCGTGCGACAGGGCTGAACAAGACCTATGCGACCCAGGATGGGCAGCAGATCATCGCGCTGTCCGACATCGACTTCGAGATCGCGCCGGGCTCCTTCGTGACAGTGGTTGGTCCGAGCGGGTGCGGCAAGAGTACATTGTTGAAGATCATGGCGGGGATTCTGCCAGGTGGAACCGGCACGCTGAACATGTCGGGGCGTCCGATCAGCGGTCCGTCGCGCAATGTCGGGGTGGTGTTTCAGGCGCCGGTGTTGTTGCCGTGGCGCACCGCGCTTGAGAACGTGCTCGTGCCGATCGAGATTCAACGTCGGGGCCGGACCGCGCATATCGACAAGGCGCGTGGGTTGTTGCGCATGGTCGGGCTGGATGGATTTGAGGATAAATATCCCGGCGAATTGTCGGGCGGGATGCAGCAGCGTGTGGGGATTGCGCGCGCGTTGATCCATGATCCTGATCTGTTGCTGATGGATGAGCCGTTCGGCGCGCTGGACGCGATGACGCGGGAATCGATGAATCTTGAGCTGCTGCGCATCTGGACCGGCAGTGGCAAGACCGTGATGCTGGTGACGCACAGCATTCCCGAGGCGGTGTTTCTCGCCGACCGGGTGATCGTGATGTCGCCGCGGCCAGGGCGCATCACCGAGATCATCGATGTGGATCTGCCCCGCCCGCGTCGTTTGTCGATGATGAGCACCGCCCCGTTTGGCGAGTTGACCGACACCATCAGGCGGCATTTCGGCGCGCTGGGGGCGCTTGACTCATGAGGCGCCTGAAGCGGTTTGCCGATCTGTCCATGACGCTGGGGCTTGGCCTGTTGATACTGGCCGCCTGGGAACTGGCGGTGCGGGTTTTCGCGATTCCAGCGATTATCGTGCCGGCGCCGACCGCGGTGCTGGGTGCGCTGCGCGATGGCATTCTCAGTGGGGAGCTGTTGACGCATCTGTGGGTGACGTTGGCCGAGGTGTTGCTGGGCTTTGCCTTTGGTGCAGCGTTCGGGCTCGTGTGCGGCGTGATGATCGGGTTGTTCACATTGCTGGAAAATCTCGTTTATCCCTATATCGTTGCCTTTCAGACGGTGCCAAAAGTGGCGATCGCGCCGATCATCGTGATCTGGTTCGGCTATGGCATGGCTTCCAAGGTGGTGATCACCGCGACGATCGCATTCTTTCCGGTGCTGGCGAACACCATCGTCGGGCTGCGCGCCGCGCCGCGCGACCAGGTGGAGCTGATGGTCGCGTTCACCGCATCACGCTGGCAGGTGTTTCGCCTGGTGCGCTGGCCGCAGGCGCTGCCTTTCATTTTTGTCGGGCTCGAGGTGGCGATGGTGCTGGCGGTGATCGGCGCGATCGTGGGCGAGTTCGTCGGATCGCAGGCGGGGCTTGGGTATTTGATTTTGCAACGCGACTTCAACCTGGATATGGCAGGGGTTTTCGCGATCCTTCTGCTGCTGTCCGCGCTTGGCATCGGGCTGCATGCGCTGATGATGGCGTTGCAGCGGCGGGTCGTGTTCTGGGTCGATCATCGCGGGGATCGCGTGGTCGGTGCGTGACATCATGAATTCGGAGGTTTGTCGATGAACAGCATTCCGCGTGCGGCCACTCCGCAGGAGGTGCCGATTCTTGATCTGACGCCGCTGGTGACAGGCGGCGACATCGCCGAGCTGGCCGGGCAGTTGCGCCATGCCTGTGAGACGATCGGGTTTTTCTACGTGCGCGACCATGGTGTGCCACAAAAAGTGGTTGACGATGTGTTTGATGCAACCAAGAGATTTTTTGATCTACCATTGTCCGAGCGCATGCTGATCAAGATCGATGATCGATTTCGTCGTGGCTACATGCCGCAGGGGATCAACCAGCATCCTGGCTATGCCCCGGATTTGAAGGAAAGCTACGAATTCGGGCTCGACCTGCCGCTCGATGATCCCGCCGTCGTTGCGGGCCTTGCGCTGCATGGACCAAATCGCTGGCCCGACGCGCACCCCTGGCTGCGCCGGGCGGCGGAGGCATATTTTGATCACACCATGATGCTGGGCCGGAATCTGTTGCGACTGTTCGCCGTCAGTCTGGGAGAGCCGGAAGATCGCTTTCTTGCGCATTGCCAAAAGCCGATGGTGCAGTCCCGGCTTTTTCACTATCCAGCCGACGTTGCGCAGGATGAGAACGCCTTCGGCGTGGCGCCGCACACCGATTACGGCATGATCACTCTGTTGACGCAGGACCCCATCGGCGGGCTGGAGCTGCGCAAGCGTGACGGCGAATGGGTGCGCGCGCCGTACATTCCTGGCACGTTCATCATCAATCTTGGTGACATGTTCAAGGTTTGGACCAACGATCTTTATGTCTCGAATCTGCACCGGGTGGTGAACCGCTCCGGCCAGGAGAGATATTCGATCCCGACGTTCTTCAACCTCGATTATGATGCGCTGGTATCCTGCCTGCCGTCCTGCCGAGCGGCCGGGGAGCCGGCGAAATATGAGCCGATCAAATCGGGCGATTATCTGGTCGGCCGCTTTCGCAGTGTGCAGAAATTTGGCCGCAGCATGACCGAGCTGGAAGCCGAGGGCGCGGTCCGCGGGAGCTAGGTGTGTCCGATGGATGGCTTCAGTGGGAGCCGAGCATGTGCACGCCGATCTGCTGTGGATCGGCGCCGGGGCCGGGGGTCTCGTGGACGATTTTGCCGTCATGCATGACCAGAATGCGATCCGATAGTTCCAGGATTTCGTCGAGATCTTCGGAGATCAACAGAACCGCGGTGCCGTCGTTGCGGGCGGCGACGATGCGCGCGCGTACTTCGGCAACCGCGTTCACGTCCAGGCCGAAGCATGGGTTGGCGACGATCAGCAGATTGACCTGTCCATCGAGCTCGCGCGCGAGCACGCAGCGTTGGACGTTGCCGCCTGACAGCACCCCGATCGGTGCGTCGCGTGAGGGGGCGCGCACGCCATAGCCCGCGATCATGCGCAGGGTTCGCTCGGTCATGGCGTCGCGGTTCAGCCAGAAGCGGTGCTGGCCGCGCGGGTCGCGATCGAAGCTGCGCAGGTTGAGGTTGTCGGAAACCGACATGCGGGGCACACAGCCATTGCGCAGCGGCTCCTCGGGCAGCACGCGCACGCCGCGTGCCTGCGCCTGGTCGCGCGTGGCGCGGTAGGGGGTGCCGCCGACGCGGACCGAGCCGCTGGCGGGCATGCGCTGGCCGCCCAGCACCTCGGCGAGCTCCTTCTGGCCGTTGCCGGAAACGCCGGCGATGCCGACGATCTCGCCAGGGTGGACCACGAGGCGGGCGATATCGAGTCCGGCCCTGCCGGCGTCGGCGTCGGTGCGCAGATTTTCCACCACGAGCCGTTCCTCCGGCAGCGGGTCGCCGCGCCGTTGCACCGCGGCGGGAACCTGTGGTGCGCCGATCATCATCGCGGTCATGTCGGATTCACTCATGTCGGCGGCGTGGCCGCTGCCCACGAAGCGTCCGCGGCGCAGGACGCTGACATCGTCAGCGAACTTCTTCACTTCCTTGAGTTTGTGCGTGATGATGGCAACGGTGATGGCGCCGCCATGGGCGAGGTCGCGCACCAGGGTCAGCATCTCGTCGGCCTCCTGCGGTGTCAGCACAGAGGTCGGCTCATCCAGGATCAGCAATTTGCGGTTCAGGTAAAGCTGTTTGAGAATCTCGGTTTTTTGCCGCTCGCCGGCGGCGAGACTGCCGACCGGTGCGGCGAGCGGCACCTTGAAGGGCATGCTGGCGATGAAATGATCGAGGCGTTCGCGTTCGGCCCGCCAGTCGATCACGGACGGAACGTCCGGGCGCGACATCACCAGATTTTCGGCCACCGTCATCGATGGTACGAGGGTGAAATGCTGATAGACCATGCCAAGACCAAGACGATCGGCATCGGCCGGGCGGGCGATGGTTTCCTCCATGCCGTTGATCAGAAATGCGCCCTCGTCGGCCTTGTAGTATCCGAGCAGACATTTCACCAGCGTCGATTTGCCGGCGCCGTTTTCTCCGAGCAGCGCATGCACGCGCGCGGGCGCGATGCGCAGGGACACGTCGGACAGCGCGGTGAAGCCGCCGAAGCGCTTGGTGACGCCGATGGTTTCGACAGAAAGCGCCGCGCTCATGGCAACCCTGCAATCAGTGAGGCGCTGTCGGAAACCGCGCCGAACACGCCGCCTTGCATGGTGACCATTTTCAGCGCCGCCTCGTGATTGCCGCGGTCGGTCGCGCCGCAGCAATCCGACAGGATCA
>DAHWBL010000015.1 GCA_027323595.1 Acetobacteraceae bacterium
GCGATGCCGGCGGCGCGCAGCCGCGCCACATTGGCGCTCTCGGCAATGTCGCTGCCCTGCACCTGATAGCCCAGATTATGCAGCACCTCGGCGATGCCCGACATGCCGATGCCGCCGATGCCGACGAAATGCATGGTGCCGATGGACAGCGGCAAGGCTCTCATGGCGCACCTCGCGCGGCTCTCATGGCGCACCTCGCGCGACGATCGTCGCCTCGACCAGATCGGCGAGCGCGCCCGCGGCCCCCGGACGGGCGAGCCGCGCGGCGGCGGCGGCGGCATCGGCGAGCAGGTCCGGCCGCGCGGCAAGATCGGCGATCCGCGCGGCGAGCGCGGCCGGGGTGAAATCGGGCTGGCGGATCATCCATCCGCCGCCCGCCGTCGACAGCGCCGCCGCGTTGGCGCCCTGGTGGTCGTCGATCGCGCCGGGCAGCGGCACCAGGATCGCCGGCCGCCCGACGGCGGCGCATTCGGCCACGCTGGACGCGCCGGCGCGGCTGATCAGCAGATGACAATCGGCGAACAGCGTTGCCACGTCATCGAAAAATGACGCCAGGCTTGCCGTGATGCCCGCCTGCGCGTAGGCCGCGCGCACCCGCTCCAGATCCTCCGCGCGGCATTGCTGCACCACCGACAGCCGCGCCCGCAGCGCCTCGGGCAGGCAGGCGAGCGCCGCCGGCACCACGTCACTGAACACCCGCGCGCCCAGCGATCCGCCCAGCACCAGCAGCCGCAGCGCCCCATCGACGGGCGCATGGTAGGCGCGCGCGGCGAACCCGGCGCGCACCGGATTGCCGGTGACCGCCACGCGCACGCCCGCCGGCACACGCGCGGTGTCCGCGAAACTCAGCGCCAGCACATCCGCGCGCCGCGCCAGCAGCCGGTTGGCGCGGCCCAGCACCGCGTTCTGTTCATGCAGGATCAACGCCGGTCGCGGCCGCAGGCCACGCGCGGCCAGCACCGGCGGCAGCGACGGATAGCCGCCGAACCCCACCACCGCATCCGCCGCCATCGCCCCCAGCAGGCGACGCGCCTGCCAGGTGCCCAGCGCCAGCGCGGCCAGCGCACCGGCACCGCGCACCGCCCCGCGCCCGGCCACCCCGCCGCCGCGCAGCACATGACGCGCCTGCCCGGCGAACAGCCGCGCGGCCAGATCGAGCGAGCGCGCATCGGTCATCAGCACCACCTCGCGCGCGCGGGCGCGCAGTTCCGCCGCCAGCGCGCCGGCGGGGAACATGTGCCCGCCGGTGCCGCCCGCGGCGATCACCACCTTGTGCGGCCCGGTTCGCGCCGTGGCCGCGGCCAGATGCCGCGCGCTCATGTCTCATCGCCATGAAAGCGGCGCCGCGTCAGCGCCAGCAGCATGCCCATGCCCAGCGCCACCGCGATCGCCGAGGAGCCGCCATAGGAGATGAACGGCAGCGTCATCCCCTTGGTCGGGATCAGGTGCAGCGTGGAGGCCATGTTGATGAAGGCCTGCAACCCGAAACTGGCCACCAGCCCGGCGGCGGCCAGCGCGCAGAACTGGTCGGGATCGTCATAGGCGCGCTGGAAGCCGCGCAGCACGATGAACACGAACACCGCGACGATCAGCAGACAGACCAGCAGCCCGAATTCCTCGCCGGCGACAGCGAAGATGAAATCCGCATGCGCGTCGGGCAGGATGTCCTTGATGTGCCCCTCGCCCGGCCCGCGCCCCAGCAGCCCGCCATTGCCGAACGCCTGCATCGCCGTCTTGACCTGGAAATTATCGCCCACCCCATGCGCGCTGTCGGGATGGATGAAGCGCTCCACCCGGCTGTGCACGTGCGGCAGCAGCATGAACGCCGCACCCGCCAGCCCGACCCCGCCGGCGGCGAGCGCGCCCATCAGCGCCACCGGCACCCCGCTCAGATATAGCTGGATCGCGAACACCGCCGTGATCACCGCGAACATGCCGATATCGGGCTGCTGGGGCAGCAACACCGCGATCACCAGCCAGATCCCCCCGGCCAGCAGCGTGCCCGGAAACCCCGGCTCGCGGCGGGCACGCGCCAGCAGCCAGGCAGTGGCAACCGCGAAGAACGGCTTCAAAAACTCGCTCGGCTGCAACGACAATCCCGGCAAGGCGAGCCAGCGCCGGCCGCCCTTGATCGAGGTTCCCATCACCAGCGTCAGCGCGGTCAGCAGCAACGCGATCGCGCAGCCGATCAGCGCGGCCCGACGCACCTGCCGCGGGCTGAGCAGCGACACCGCGATCATCACCACGCCGGCGACCACCAGGAACAGGACCTGCTTGAACAGCAGCATCTCGCGGG
Source organism: Acetobacteraceae bacterium (assembly GCA_027323595.1). Taxonomy (GTDB): domain Bacteria; phylum Pseudomonadota; class Alphaproteobacteria; order Acetobacterales; family Acetobacteraceae; genus CAIVDX01. The sequence goes on from DAHWBL010000015.1 coordinate 2,297, forward strand.
CCTGGTGCAGCCGCTGCGCCACCGCCGGACTTGCCGCCTGCATCAGGATATATCCGAACAGCATCAGCACGCCGACGGCGATCAGCGTGGCCCGGTCCACCGACCACCACCACCGCCCCAGGGTGGAATTATCGGCGCGCGACACCGCCATCAGCCCTGCCCCGCCGGCACGTCGAGCCCGCCCACCAGCTCGGCGAAACGCCGCCCGCGCGCCTCGAAACCGGCGAACTGGTCAAAGCTCGCGCAGGCCGGCGACAGCAGCACCACCGGCACCGAGCGCTCCCGCGCCGCGGCGAAGGCGGCCGGCACCGCCGCCTCCAGCGTGCCGACGATCTCGTGCGGCACGCCCGCTTGCGCCAGGCTGGCGGCCAGCATCGGCGCGTCCGCCCCGATCAGCAATGCGCGGGCGATGCGCGAAAACCACGGCGCCAGCGCGGTGATGCCGCCCGCCTTGGCCTGCCCGCCGGCGATCCAGATCACCTGTTCGTAGCAGCCCAGCGCGCGCGCGGCGGCATCGGCGTTGGTGGCCTTGCTGTCATCGATGAAGGTCACGCCGTCGATCTGGCCAACCCGGCGCTGCCGATGCGGCAGACCGGCAAAGCCGGCCAGCCCCGCCGCCAGCCCCGCGCGCGGCGCGCCCAGCGCCATCGCCAGCGCGCAGGCGGCGGCCGCGTTCTGCGCGTTATGCGCGCCCGGCAGCGCGCGACAGTCGGCAAGGTCAACGATCATCCCTTCGCGATCGCACAGCCGCCCGTGATCGCACCAGAGGTCGGCGGGCTGAAAACCCGAAATCCGCATCACCCGCGCCGGCCCGGCATCGAGCGCGCGCGCCATCGCCGCGCTGTGCGGATCATCGATGCCAACCACCGCGAGATCGCCGGCGCGCTGGCGATCGAAAATCGCCCGCTTGGCGGCGATGTAGCCGGCCATGTCGCCATGCCGGTCCAGGTGGTCGGGCGACAGGTTCAGCATCGCCGCTACGTCGAACCGCAGGCTGGCCAGACGTTCGAGCATGTAGCTCGACATTTCGAGAACGAACACGCCGCCCCCGGGCACCGACAGATCCAGCGCGGCGCGCCCCAGATTGCCGCCCGCCGCATTGGCGATGCCGGCCACCGACAGCAGATGCGCGAGCAGCGCGGTGGTGGTGGATTTGCCGTTGGTGCCGGTGATGCCGGCGAACCGCGCCCGGCCCGCATGGGCCGCGAACAGCAGCTCCGCGTCCGACCAGATCGGCACCCCCGCGGCGATCGCGGCGGCGGCGAGCGGGTGCGCGGCCGGCAGGCGATGCGCGATCCCCGGCGAGAGCACCAGCGCGTCGAAGCGCGCGGCGGCGAAATCGGGCACCCCGACGGCCAGGTCGGTCGCCGCCGCGCGCGCCGGCGCGCTGTCGTCCCACGCCAGCACCTCGGCGCCGAGCGCCACCAGCCGGCGCGCCGCCGGCAGCCCGTTGCGCCCCAGCCCCACCACGGCGAACCGCCGGCCGGAAAAAACTCCAGACCCGGTCATCGGATTTTCAACGTCGCAAGGCCCGCCAGCGCGAGGATCATGGCGATGATCCAGAACCGGATCACGATGGTCGGCTCGGCCCAGCCCTTCTTCTCGAAATGATGGTGCAGCGGCGCCATCAGAAACACCCGCCGGCCGGTGCGCCGGAACCAGAACACCTGCACGATCACCGACACCGTCTCGACCACGAACAGCCCGCCGACGACCAGCAGCACGATCTCATGCTTGGTCGCCACCGCCACCCCGCCCAGCGCGCCGCCGAGTGCCAGGCTGCCGGTGTCGCCCATGAACACCGCCGCCGGCGGCGCGTTGAACCACAGAAACCCCATCCCCGCGCCGATCAGCGCGGCACAGAACACCGCCAGCTCGCCCACGCCTGGAACCGGGTTGAGCTGCAAATAATCGGCGAAGATGCGATTGCCGACCAGATAGGCGATCAGCGCGAACACCGAGGCGGCGATCATCGTCGGCACGATCGCCAGCCCGTCGAGCCCGTCGGTGAGGTTCACCGCGTTGGAAAACCCGACCATGAAGAAACACCCGACCAGCGGGAAGAAGATGCCAAACGGGATCAGCACCTCCTTCAGGATCGGGATGGCGAGCGCACTCGACAGCGGCCCGCGCGTCAGGCTCATGATCCAGGCCGCCACCACCAGCCCGATCAGCGCCTGCGCCACCAGCTTGGTGCGCGCCGACACGCCCTTGGGGTTGCGGCGGGACAATTTCAGGTAATCATCGGCGAACCCGATCGCGCCATAGCCCAGCGTCACCGCCAGCACCGCCCACACGAAGCCGTTGCGCAGATCCGCCCACAGCAGGGTCGAGCCGGTCATCGCGGCGAGGATCAGCACCCCGCCCATCGTCGGCGTGCCCTTCTTCTCGATCAGATGCCGCTCGGGCCCGTCGGCGCGGATCGGCTGGCCGCCGCGCTGCACGCCGCGCAGCCAGCGGATCATCGTCGGCCCCAGCAGGAAACTCACCACCATCGCGGTCAGACACGCCGCCGCGGAGCGGAACGTCAGATAGCGGAACAGGTTGAACAGGATGAACTGGTCCGACAGCCCGCGGGTGAGGGTGAACAACATTCAGACCACCTCGATCGCGGCGACCACGTCGCGCATGCGGCTGCCGTTGCTGCCCTTGACCAGCACGATATCGCCGGGCCGCAACGCCGCGCGCACCGACGGCGCCAGGGCGGCGGCGCTGTCGGCATGGGTCGCGCGGATTTTCACCGGCAGCGCCTCGAACAAATGCCGCATCAACGGCCCGCAGGCGAACACCAGGTCGGCCGCACCCGCCACATCGCCAGCCAGGCCCGCATGCAGCGCCGGCCCCTGCTCGCCCAGCTCCAGCATGTCGCCCAACACCGCCACCCGCCGCGCGCCGCGCGCCATGCGCAAAAGATCAAGGGCGGCACGCAAGGATTGCGGTGCCGCGTTGTAGCTCTCATCGATCAGGCTCGCGGCCCCGCCCAGCAGCTTGCGCCGCGCGCCACGCCCCGA
>DAHWBL010000033.1 GCA_027323595.1 Acetobacteraceae bacterium
GCGGGGCGATCCGCGCCGGCTTTGACGGGCAGCTCGATGCCCAGCGCGCGCTGCGCGACGATTCCCGCCAGCGCATCGCCGCCCTGCAAGCCGACCTCGCCACCGAGTTCGGCGTCGCCAGCCTCAAAATTCGCCACCACCAGCAGCTCGGCTACGTGCTGGAGGCCCCCGCCGTGGCGGTGGAAAAACTGCGCGCCCATCCCGCGCTGGTGCTGCGCCAGGGCATGGCCAACGGCGCCCGCTTCACCCACCCGGCCGTCGCCGAGCTGGACCGCGCCATCGCCGAGGCGACCGAGCAGGCCGCCCGGCGCGAGCGCGTCATCATCGACCATCTGGCCGGGCTGATCCGCGCCGACGAAGCCGCGCTGGCCAGGCTCGCCGGCGCGCTCGCCCTGCTCGATGTGCTGGCCGGCGCGGCGGCACTGGCCCAGGGCGGGCGCTGGTGCCGCGCGCAGGTCGAGGCCGGCACCGATTTCATCATCGAGGCCGGTCGCCACCCGGTGGTCGAGGCGGCGCTGCCGCCGGGCGCGCGCTTCGTGCCCAACCGCGCCGATCTGTCGGCGGACCGGCGGGTGATGCTGCTCACCGGCCCCAACATGGCCGGCAAATCCACCTTCCTGCGGCAATGCGCGCTGATCGTGGTGCTCGCCCAGGCCGGGCTGCCGGTGCCCGCCGACACTGCCCGCATCGGCATCGTCGATCGGCTGTTCAGCCGGGTCGGCGCCGCCGACGACCTCGCCCGCGGCCGCTCCACCTTCATGGTGGAAATGACCGAGACCGCCGCCATCCTCAACCAGGCCGGGCCGCGCAGCCTGGTGGTGGTGGACGAGATCGGCCGCGGCACCTCCACGCTCGACGGCCTGGCCATCGCCTGGGCGGTGCTGGAGGCGCTGGCCGGCCAGGTGCGCTGCCGCACCATCTTCGCCACCCATTTCCACGAGCTGGGCGGGCTGGCCGGGCAGTTGCCGGGCCTTGCCCCGCACACCATGCGGGTCCGCCAATGGCAGGGCAGCGTGGTGTTCCTCCATGAGGTCGCGGCCGGCGCGGCCGGGCGAAGCTGGGGCGTGCATGTCGCCCAGCTCGCCGGCGTGCCCGCCGCGGTGGTGCGCCGCGCCGGCGCCATCCTGGCCGCGCTGGAACGCGAGCACAGCCTCACCGCGCCGGCCGCCCTGCCGCTGTTCGCCGCCGCCGCCCCCCCAGAACCAGAACCAGAACCCGAGCCCACGCCAGAACCCGAACCCGACCCGCTGCGCGCCGCCCTGGCGGCCCTCGACCCCGACCGGCTGACCCCGCGAGAGGCGCTGGAAAGCTTGTATCAGCTCCGCGCGCTGATCCCTGTTGCGAAGCAGCATGAATAGCTAGATGTAGTGTCATGGTGAACGCCGACGTGATCGTGGCCCCTGGACCGCTCGCCGAAGGATTGGCCGAGGTGCTGGCCGGGCTTGGTGTCGGCGGCCGGGTGCCGCGCGACGCCGCCCTTGGCGCGTTTCGCCGCCATCTGGCGCGCATCCAGCAGCATGTCCGCGACGAATTCGAATCCGCCCATCGCAACGGCTTCGAATCCTGCCACGTGCTCGCCGGGCTGATCGACGGGCTGATCCGCGAGCTGCACCATTATTCGGTCGGCCACGCCATGCCCGAGGGCGTCGCCGAGGCGGCGGTGGCCAACCCCACACGGCGCGATCGCCTCGCACTGGTCGCCACCGGCGGCTACGGCCGCGCCGAGCTGGCCCCCTTCAGCGACATCGACCTGCTGTTCCTCACCGACCCCAACGCCTCGCCCGAGACGCTCCAGGTGGTGGAGTTCATGCTCTATTTCCTGTGGGACCTGGGGCTGAAGGTCGGCCACGCCACCCGCACCGTCGCCGACTGCATCGCCGCGGCCGATGACGACCTCACCGTGCGCACCACCCTGATCGACGCGCGCCTGCTCGCCGGCGATCCCGCCTTGTTCGCCGAATTCACCGCCCGCTTCGCCCAGGCCCGCCACGACGGCGGCATGTCGGACTTCATCACCGCCAAAACCGCCGAACGCGCCGCCCGCCATCACCGCTTCGGCGAAACCCCCTACATGGTCGAGCCCAACATCAAGGAAGGCCGCGGCGGCCTGCGCGACATCCAGACCCTCTACTGGCTGTCGCAATATTGCTTCGGCGTGCTGCCCTCGGCACTCAGCCGGCCGGACGCGCCACCCGGCCAGTTGCTGATCGCCACCGAATCGCGCCACCTGATCCGCTCGCTCGAATTCCTCTGGACCGTGCGCTTTCACCTCCATTACGTCTCCGGCCGCGCCGAGGAGCGCCTCACCTTCGACCTCCAGCCGGTGGTCGGCGCGCGCATGGGCTACACCCGCCACGGCCGCCAGGACGGGGTGGAGCGCTTCATGCGCCATTTCTTCCTCACCGCCCGCGCGGTGAACCGCCTCACCGTGGTGCTCGAACCCGCCATCGTGCGCGCCGCCCTGGGCCCGCCCGCGCTCGCCGCCGAGACCGACCCCGCGCTGCTCAAGGCCGGCTTCCTGCTCGCCGACGGCAAGCTGCTCACCGCGCCGGGACATGATTTCGAGACCGACCCGGTGCAGATGCTGCGCATCCTGCAGGTCGCGCGCGACCGCGCGCTGGAGCTGCACCCGCTCGCGCTGCGCGCCCTCATCCGCCATGAACGCCGCGCCGTCAGCCTGCGCGGCGACCCCGAGGCCGCCACCCTGTTCATGGACCTGCTGTGCGGCGGCAACCAGGACCGCCATCGCACCGACGGCGCGATCTGGCTCGACGTGCTGAACGAGGCCGGCTTCCTGGGCCGCTACCTGCCGGACTGGGCGCGCATCGTCGGGCAGATGCAGTTCGACACCTACCATGTCTTCACCGTCGATCAGCACACCATCGAGGCGGTGCGCGTGCTCAACCAGTTGGAGGAGGGCCTGCTCGACCAGGTCGCCCCGGTCGCCGCCGGGCTGATCACCCAGCTTCAGTCCCGCCGCGCGCTGTACGTGGCGATGCTCATGCACGACATCGCCAAGGGCCGCGGCGGCGACCATTCCGAGATCGGCGCCCAGCTCGCGCTTGATGTCGGCCCCCAGATCGGCCTCACCGCCGAGGAGACCGAGACGGTGTCGTGGCTGGTGCTGCACCATCTGCTGCTGTCGCAGACCGCCTTCAAGCGCGACATCGACGACCCGAAAACCATCCTCGACCTCGCCGATGTCACCCAGTCGCCCGAGCGTCTGCGCCTGCTGCTGGTGCTGACCGTGGCCGACATGCGCGCGGTGTCCAACAAGGTCTGGAACGGCTGGAAGGCGACGCTGCTGCGCGAGCTGTATGCCCGCGTCGCCGAGGTGCTCGAAGGCGGGCTCGCCACCACCGAGCGCGACGTCCGCGTCGCCCGCGCCTAACAGGCCGCCGCCTCATTGTTGCCTGACTGGAACAGCGACGATCTGCAACGCTTCCAGTCGCTCGGCTATCCCGGCTATTGGCTGTCGTTCGACCCCGAGACCCACGCCCGCCACGCCCGCATGCTGCGCGACGCCGAACACCGCGGCGCCCCGCTCACCGTCGAAACCCAGCCGCTGCCCGCCCGCGCGGTCACCGAGGTCACCGTCTACACCGCCGATCATGCCGGCCTGTTCAGCCGCATCGCCGGCAGCCTCGCCGTCGCCGGCGCCTCGATCGTGGATGCACGCATCCACACCCTCACCAACGGCATGGCGCTCGACACCTTCTGGATCCAGGACGCCGCCGGCGGCGCCTTCGACGCCCCGCACCGCCTGGCCCGGCTCTACGTGCTGGTCGAACAGGCGCTGTCGGGCCGGCTGCGGATCGATTCCGAAATCCACAAAATCTCAAAACCCCTGCTC
>DAHWBL010000040.1 GCA_027323595.1 Acetobacteraceae bacterium
GGCGATCCGCGCAAGCGCTGCCTCCGCCGCCGCGACATCGAGCTTCATCGTGCCGCCCAGGAAATGATCCGCGTCGAGCCGCCCGAGCAGAAGATTCGCATCCGTCACGGTCGGCTCGCTGCCGCCGCGCCCATAACACGCCGGCCCCGGCATCGAGCCCGCGCTCTGCGGTCCCACCCGGAGCGCGTTGCCCTCCGCCAGCCGCGCGATCGAGCCGCCGCCAGTGCCCACCTCGAAAATATCCATCATCGGAATCTGGATCGGCAACGCGCGCTCATACCCGCCGATCAGCGCGCTGCCGGTGGTCAGCGGCTCACCCGCCGCGATCACCCCGGCTTTCGCGGTGGTGCCGCCCATGTCGAAGGCGATGGCATCACCCAGCCCAAGCTGCGCGCAGATCGCCTGCGCGCCGATCACCCCGGCCGCCGGCCCGCTTTCCAGCATGCGCACACACTCCCGCCGCGCATGCGACAACGGAAACAACCCGCCGGTCGATTGCACGACATAGAAGGCGCCATCAAAACCTTTCGCATCCAGATGGGTTTCGAGCTCCCCCAGGTACGCCGCCACCCGCGGCCCGATATAGGCGTTCGCCGCCACCGTGGAGGCACGCTCGAACTCGCGATATTCCTGGCTCAGCTCATGGCTGGTGGACACGAACGCGCCCGGCAGCGCGGCGCGAATGATGTCGCGCACACGAATTTCATGCGCCGGATTGCGATAGGAATGCAGCAGCAGAATCGCCACCGCCTCAACCCCGCGCGCGGCGAGCCCTGCCGCCACCTCCCGCACCGCCTCCTCGTCGAGTTCCTTGTGCACAGCGCCATCCGCGCGCAGCCGCTCGGCCACCTCGAAACGCAGCGCGCGCTTCACCAGCGGCTCATGCTTCGAGAAAAACAGGTTATAGGCATCCGGCCGGTTCACCCGCCCGATCTCGTAGATGTCGCGAAACCCCTCGGTGATCAGCAGCGCCGTCACCGCCCCGGTGCGCTCCAGCAGCGTGTTGATCGCAATGGTTGATCCATGCAGGAACAGATAGGCGTCCTCGAACGACACCCCCGCCCCCTCGACACTCGCCTCGATGCCCTCGACCAGCGCATGGTGGGTGGACAGCGCCTTGCCGAACAGCAGCCTTCCGGTATTCTCGTCGAACGCCACGAGATCGGTGAAGGTGCCGCCGATATCCACCGCCAGACGCAGATTCATCTTGTCCAATTCTTGATTCCCCCCTTACGTGGCCAACAGCTTCCTAGCGATCCGTCACCAGCGCCAGCCTCTCCTCGATCGCCAGGCGCGTACGCCGCAACCCCTCGACGATCTCCGCCTCCCGCCCGGCGAAACGCTGCGTGGGCACCGGCACCGAAATCGACACCGCATTGCCCATCGGATCGCGCAGCGCCACCGCGGCGGCGGAAATTCCTTCGGCATGTTCCTCGCGGTCGAACGCCACCCCGTCGTCGCGCACCCGCGCCAGCTCGCGCTCCAGCGCGGTGAGCGTCGTGATGGTGAACGGCGTGCGCGCCTCGAACGCGCGGCCGATCAGCGGCTCGATCTCCGTCCCGCCCATCCCCGCTAGCGTCGCCTTGCCGGGAGCCGAGCAATATAGCGGAAACAATTCCCCCACCGCGGATACCGTGCGCAGCCGCTGCGGCCCCACCACCTGGTCGATGAACACCATGTTGGTCTTGCGCAGCGCCGACAGATCCACCGTCTCGCGCAATTCGGCGGACAGCTCGCGCAGGAACGGCCGCGCGATCGCAACGAAATCGGTCTCCACCGACGCCGCCAGCCGCAGCAGCGCCGGCCCCAGCCGCACCCGCCCGTTCGGCGACGCCGCGATCAGCAGCTTTTCGGCCTCCAGCGCCGCGACGATCCGCTGCACGGTGGAGCGCGCCAGCAGCACCTTGCGCGCGATCTGGCCCAGGCTCAGCCCCTGCGGCGTATCCTCCAGCGCGCGCAGAATCGCCGCCGCCCGCGCGATCACCTGAACCTGGCTTTTCTCCGCCGCCGGGCCCGGCCGTGGCCCCGCATCACCGATCTCGGTCTCGATCCTGTCCATCCCCTCTTATCCAACGGATAGGCCCGGATCGCAATGCGGTACAGCCGCCACGCCTACAGCGTGACCCGATTCTCCAGCCCGTCGAGGTCCCCGGCCAGATAGCGGGCGATGTTGGCGCTCACCAGCGGCGTCAGTTGCGGCGCGTAGCTGTCGCTCATGCCGCCGATCCGCGGCGTGATCATCACGTTGTCCAGCCGCCACAGCGCGCTGGTCTGCGGCAGTGGCTCCTCGGTGAACACGTCGAGCCCCGCACCGCCGATGCGCCGCGCCTCAAGCGCTGCGATCATCGCATCCTGGTCCACCACCTTGCCACGCGCGATGTTGATGAAGATCGCATCCGGCTTCATCGCCGCGAACACCGCGGCATCGATCATGTGGTGCGTGCCCGGCCCATACGGCACCAGCACGACGATAAAATCAGCCTTCGCCACCTGCCCGATCAGCGCCGAACGCGGATGCACCTCGGCGAAATGCGGCACCTGGTGGCGGGAATCGCTGATGCCCACGACATTCATGCCAAACGCGGCACAGCGCGCGGCAAGCGATTCGGCGATCGCGCCGATGCCCACGATCAGCACGTTCTTGTCCAGCAGCACACGCTGCCCGCGCCGGTGCCACCGCCCCGCCTCCTGGTCCGCCAGCACCTGGCGCACATCGCGCGCGAAACTCAGCATGTAGAAGAACGCGAGTTCCGACATCTGCGGCCCATGCGCGCCACGCGCGTTGGTCACCACCACGGATTTCGGCACGCCGATCTCCAGCAGATGATCAACGCCGGTGGTCAGCGCCTGGATCCAGCGCAGATGCGGTGCCGCATGCGCCATCCCCGCGGGCACCGAATGTGCCTTGGCGATCACCGCACCCGCCGCCGGCGCCGCCCTGATCGCATCGGCCGCGTTGTTCACGAAATGAGACCGCGCGTCGGGAAACGCGCGCGGCAGCACGCCCTGCCAATGCGCCATCTCCAGCGGATTTTCTTCCTCGATGACGACGATCTCGTCCATGTCCGTCCTCCTGTTTCCACCGCAGGTAACCGACCCGACAGCGCGCTGTCGAGAGCCGTCGATTTTTATTACGTTGCCATTTCGTTTTGCCCGCCCCGCAGCAGCACGAGCCACAGCAGCAGCGCGGCGAAGGCGGAGACGAAAATCCCCAGGCTCATCGCCAACGGCGTGCCATCATACAGCGGCTTCAGCGCCGCGGAGGCAATGGCGCCACCGGCCATGCGCAACGCCCCGTTCACCGCCGACGCCACCCCCGCGATGTCGCGCAGCGGAGCCAATGCGGCATGAATGGCATTTGGAAAAATCAAGCCACAGCCAAACGCATTGACCACCAGCAGCAACACCGACGGGGCCAGCGCGAAGCCCCCGCCAAGGCGCATCCCCAGCAGCCCGGCACCGGCCAGCGTGCACAAAACCAGCCCCACCGGCAACAGCGCCGCGCCGCGCCGCCACCGCCCAACCAGCAACGACCCCGCCATCAGCCCCGCCGACGCCGCCGCGAAAATCATCGCAAAGCCCGAGCGCGCCACACCGAGCTGGTCCACATAGACCAGCGGCGAGCCGGAGATGAAAGCGAACAGATCGGCGAACGCGAGCGCGCTCAGCGCCGTATTGGCGATCGCCACCGGATGGGTGAGCGCGCGCCGATAGCTGCGCCACAGCCCGCCAGGATGCAGCGCGCGCGGATTGCGCTCGCGGATCGTTTCGCCGGACCACAGCGCCGCCACCACGAACAGGATCGACCCGAAGCCGCACAGCACCGCGAAAATCGCCCGCCATCCGGCGAGCCCGAGCACGAACGCCCCGATGATCGGCGCGACGATGGGTGCCAGCGCCATCACCGTGTTGATCGTCGCGATGCGCCGCCGCGCCGCCTCGCCCTCGAAGCAATCCTGCACCATCGCGAACGCCAGCACCGTGCCCGCCGCCGCCCCGATGCCCTGCAGC
>DAHWBL010000062.1 GCA_027323595.1 Acetobacteraceae bacterium
CGTCCCGCCACGCGCGGGGCGTGCGCGAGATTCAGCCCGAAGCCGGCCACCATCCAGCCCGCCCGCGCATCGGTCTCGATGAGGATGCCGGCGAGTTTGGCGTCGTCCAGCATCAGATCGTTGGGCCATTTCAGCCGCGGCATCGCAGCCGGCGGCAGCATTGCGGCCACCGCCTCGTGCAGCGCCACCGCGCAGACCAGCGACCAGCCGGCGGCCAGCACGTCGTCCGGGCGCAGCAGCACCGACAAATTGAGATTGCCCGCCGGCGCCACCCAGTTTCGCCCCTGGGTGCCGCGGCCGGCGGTCTGCGCGAGGGCCAGGATCGCGAGACCCTCGGCCTGCCCGGCCTCGGCGCGGGCGATCAGCGTGTCGTTGGTCGAGGCCAGGCTGTCATGGACCTCAAGCCGCCAGCCACCGACATCGCAGACATCGACGTCGGTGATCGGGGCGGCGACGGTCAAAACAGCGACCGCGCCGCCGCATCGGCACTCGCGACGATCGCTGAGGGGAACAGGAAGAACAGCGCGGTGAACAGCGCGCAGCCGAACACCAGGACCGAGGTGGCGGTGGCACGCGCCTCGAACGGTTCGCCCGGCGCATCGAAATACATCACCTTGATCACGCGCAGATAATAGACCGCGCCGATCACCGAGGTGAGCACGCCGATCACCGCGAGCGTCCACTGGCCACGTTGCACCGCGGCGAGAAACACGTAGAGCTTGCCGAAGAACCCGGCGAGCGGCGGGATTCCGGCCATGGAGAACATGAACACCGCGAGCGCGAGCGCCAGCCCCGGATCGGTGCGGCCGAGCCCGGCGAGATCGACGATGTTTTCCACCGCCCGGCCACGCCGGCGCATCGCCGCGATCACCGCGAAACTGCCGATGTTCATGAAGACGTAGGTGACGAGATAAATCAGCACGCCGCGCACGCCGTCCACGGTGCCGGCGGCCAGACCGATCAGCGCGTAGCCGACATGGCCGATCGACGAATAGGCCATCAGGCGCTTGATGTTGGTCTGCGCGATGGCACCGAAGGAGCCGAGCAGCATCGAGCCGATCGACATCAGCATCACCACCGGAATCCAGGGCACATGCACGAACGGCACGCCGAGCACGCGCAGCAGCAGCGCCATCGCCGCGACCTTCGGCGCAGTGCCGAAGAAGGCGGTCACCGGTGTCGGCGCGCCCTGGTAGACGTCAGGCGCCCACATATGGAACGGCACCGCCGAAATCTTGAAGGCAAGACCGACGACGACGAACATCACGCCCACGATGAAGCCGGGCGAGGCAAGCTCGGGCGATGCCACCGCCTGCGCCACGCCGGCGAAATCCAGCCCGCCGGAAAACCCGTAGACCAGCGAGATGCCATAGAGCAGAAGCCCCGAGGCGAGCGCGCCGAGCACGAAATATTTGAGGCCGGCCTCGGAGGATCGCACGTCGTCACGCGCGAACGCCGCCATCACGTAGAGCGACAGCGATTGCAGTTCGAGCCCGAGATACAGGCTCATGAAGCTGCTTGCCGACACCATCAGCATCATGCCCACGGTGGCGAACAGCGCCAGCACCGGAAACTCGAACCGCGCGATGCCCTCTCGCCGGTTCCAATCCATCGCCAGCAGACAGGCGAGCGCGGCACCGGTCAGAATCAGTAGTTTCGCGAAGCGGGCGAAGGCATCGACGATGAACATGTCATGATAGGCGTGGCCATCCGCGCCGGTGGCGACCAGCGCCGCGGCGAGCACGAAGGCGGCGAGCACGGCCCAGCCGCACAAGGCGGTGGTGTCGCCGCGACGCAGCACGCCGAGCAGCAGGATCGCCATGCCGCACAGCGCCAGCACGATCTCGGGAAGTGCGAGAGCCCAGTTCATCGGCCGATCCCCGCGATCAGGTGTCGCGGCGCCGGATGCAGCGCCGCCTCGTGCTGCTCGATCATCGCCGCCACGGTGGGGCGGAAAAATCCGGTGAAGCTGGACGGATAGATGCCCATCCATAACGTCACCACCACCAGCGGCACGAACACCGCGATCTCGCGCGGCGACAGATCAAGGATCGTGCGCAGATCGTCGCGGGTGATGCTGCCGAAGATGATGCGGCGGTACAGATACAGCATGTAGATCGCGCCCAGGATCATCCCCAGCCCGCCGAGCAGCGCGAGCCAGAAATTCACCTTCATCGCGCCCACCAGCACCAGGAATTCACCGACGAAGCCGGCGGTTCCGGGCAGACCCACAGAGGCCATGGTGAACAGCATGAACACCAGCGCATAGGCCGGCATGCGATCCGCAAGCCCGCCATAGCGTGCGATCTCGCGGGTGTGAATGCGGTCGTAGACGACGCCCACGCACAAAAACAGCGCGCCGGCCACCACGCCGTGCGACAGCATCTGCAACAGCGCGCCCTCGATCCCCTGCTGGTTCCAGGTGAACAGCCCGATCGTCACCACGCCCATATGCGCGATCGAGGAATAGGCGATCAGCTTTTTCATGTCGGTCTGCGCCAGCGCCACCGCGGAGGTGTAGACCACGGCGACCACCGACAGCGCGAAGATCATCGGCGCGAAGGTCGTGGATGCGATCGGCAGCAGCGGCAATGAGAAGCGGATGAAGCCGTAGGCGCCCATCTTCAGCAGCACGCCGGCCAGGATCACCGAGCCCGCCGTGGGCGCCTCCACATGCGCGTCCGGCAGCCAGGTATGCACCGGCCACATCGGCACCTTCACCGCGAAGGACGCGAAGAAGGCCAGGAACAGCCATGGCTGCCAGGCCGCCGGCACCGCCATCGTGCGCAGCACGTCGAAATCGGTCGAGCCGGCGAGCATCCAAAGCGCGAGCAGCGCGAGCAGCATCAGCACCGAGCCCGCCAGGGTGAACAGGAAGAATTTGAACGCCGCATAGACCCGTCGCGGGCCGCCCCAGACGCCGATGATGAGATACATCGGGATCAGCACGCCCTCGAAGAAGATGTAGAAGATCAGCATGTCCGATGCCGCGAACATGCCCACCATCATGGTTTCCAGCACCAGGAAGGAGATCATGAATTCACGCACCCGCGTGGTGATCGATTCCCAGCTCGCCAGGATGCAGATCGGCGTGAGGAAGGTGGAGAGCAGCACGAACAGGGTGGACAGCCCGTCCACGCCCATCCGGTAGCCCAGACCAAGCTCTGACATCCAGGGCAGATTTTCGCGGAACTGATAGCCAGGCTGGGACGGA
>DAHWBL010000079.1 GCA_027323595.1 Acetobacteraceae bacterium
GCGAATCGCCGCAACCTCGCTCGCCGGTGCAGGTCGGCCGGCGCCGGTGCCAGGCGGCGGCTTTGGTGCCGCGGCCGGAATCGTGCTGATCATCGCCGGCACCGTCATGGTCGGCGTCGCGACCGCGCGCTTCGTGCGCAACGCCCGCGCCATCGATGACCCCGAACCGCACCAGGACCGAGCCCGGCTGGGCCTTGCGCTCGCCGCGCTGATGGTGGCACTCGGCGCGGCGCTGGTGCTGTATCTGGCCGACACCATGCGCGACCAGCTCTAGCCGCCGGCGGCGGCGTCACAAAATACCGTGATGCTGCCAAGCGGATGCACATGCGTCGCCGGTACCGACGTGTCGCCCCGCAGCAATCGGCGCAGAACGGCGCGCTTGCTTTCTCCGCACACCAAAAACGCGACGGCGCGGCTGCGCTCCAGCGTCGGCACGGTCAGGGTGATGCGCGCGTCACCCGCCGGGGCGTGCGCGCACGTCACCCAGCGCTCCCGCTCCGCCAGTGCCGGGTCGGCGGGAAACAGCGACGCGGTATGACCATCCTCGCCCAGCCCGAGCAGGGTGACGTCGAACAGGGTTCCGTCATCGGCCTCGCGCCGGGCAGCGAACTCCCGCAGCGTGCGTTCATAGGCCAATGAAGCCGCCGTAGCGTCCGCCAGCCCGGTCTGGATCGGATGGATGTGTCCGGGCGGCACCGGCACATGTGACAACAGGGCGGTTCGCGCCATGCGCGCGTTGTTCGCCGGGTCATCCGCGGGCACGAAACGTTCATCGCCCCAGAACCAATATGTCCGCGCCCAATCGATCGCGGTGCTGAACGGTGCGCCCGCAAGCGTTTCATAAAGCCTTCGCGGCGTTGTGCCGCCTGCCAGAGCAACAGAAAATTCGCCGCCAAGCCCGGCTTTTTCCACCATCCAGCCCGCGACGCGGACGGCCAGCGCGCGCGCGTCCGCCAGCACCTCCACCCGTATTTCGCCGGAGGGGTTCATGGGTGGGGGCTGGGAATATGCCGCTCATGCACGCCCAGATACCAGCGCGCGATCTGCTCGCGGTTGGTCACCCACACGTCGGGGAAACCTTTGACATAGTCGAGAAACTCGCGCAGCGCGGAAATCCGGTGCGGCTGGCCGATCACATGCGGATGCAGCCCGAAATTCATCAGCCTGCCGCTGGTCGCGCCCTCCTCGTAAAGCTGGTCGAAGCACGCCCGCAGCATCTGCACCCCGTCGTGCGTCGAGGCGCTGCCGCGCGCGAACATGTTGAAGTCGTTCACGTCGTTGGAATAGGGCACGCACACGATCGGGCCCTGATCGGTCTGGATCAAATATGGCTGGTCGTCATTGAGATAGTCGCAATAAGCGATCAGCCCGAATTCCTTCAGATATGACGGGGTGCGCCGTGTGCCGCGGATCGCCGATGACAGCCACGCGCAGGCATCGCGCCCCACCACCTGGCGATACAGGTCGAGCGTGCGGGCGATGATCTCGCGCTCGCGCGCCGGCTCATGGGCGTGATAGGTTAACAGGTCGTTCTGCGCCCAGTTGTGCGGCACCAGCTCCCAGCCGCGCTCCTTCGCCGCGTCGATCACCCGCCGCCGTTCGCGCATCATCAATCCGTTGCAGGTGCATGAAGGTGCGATGCCAAGCCGGTCGAGCGCCTCGAACAGCCGCCACACCCCGACGCGCTGACCATATTCGCGCCAGGTCCAGTTGGCGCTGTCCCACACATCGCCCGGCAGCGCGTGCGGGATCGTCGCCGGACCACCGGGAAACATCGGTTCCTTCTGTCCGGGCCTGGATTCTTCCCAATATTCGAGATTGACCGTCACCACCAGCGCGAGCCGCGCGCCGCCGGGAAAGCGCAATGCCCCCCGATCGGGGATCGCCACATATGGATAGGATGATCCGCGTTCCTCGCTCACCTGTCTGTTCCTTTCACGCACCGCGCCGATGCAGGCGCCATTCCGTCAGTCGGCGTGCCAGCTCCGGCGCGTCGAGCACCGCGATCAACAAAAGCACGAGGCCGGTCGCGATATCTAGCATATCGGCCGACGCCCCGGCCGCGTTCAACCCAGATCGCAGCACGCACAAAACCAACACGCCGGCGGCGATTCCAGCCGGGCGTCCACGCCCGCCGACCACCGACACACCGCCGATGATCGCGCCGGCCGCGGCCGGTGCCAACACGTCCGACAGTGCCGCGGGCGAGGCGGCCGCAAGCCCATAGCTCAGCACCACGCCTGACAGCGCGCACAACAGCCCCGAGGCCGCGAACACCCCGAACACGATCCCCCCGGTGTTCACCCCGGCCATCGTGCTCGCCCGCCGGTCACCGCCGGTGGCCAGAATGTCGCGCCCGACGCGACTGAATTGCATCACCACCGCGGCCAGCACGAAGGCCGCGATCACGATCATGCTGCGCACCGACAGCACCACGCCGATCGGCGCGTTGAGCGCGAGCGCGAGCTCGACATGGTCAAAGCTGATCGACTGGTTGCCGGTCAGCACGTATGTCAGCCCCTGGAAACTCAGCAGCCCGCCCAGAGTTACCCCGACCGAGCCAAGCCCGAGCCGCGTGATGATCAGCCCCTGCGCGGCACCGCCGACCAGCCCCACCAGCAACGCGAGGCCCACGCCAAGCCATGGGTCGCGCGCACCGGCCAGTACCGCCACCGCGCCGGCGAGACTGACCATGCCGGCCACCGAAATGTCGAACTCGCGCACCAGCAAGGACAAACCCACCGCGAGCGACACCAGCCCGTAGGTGGCGAAAATCTGCATGATGCTGAACAGCGTCGCGCCACGAAAAAAGAAGCCGGTACCATGATCGATCACGCCGACAATGACGATGACGATGCCAAGCAGCGTGTACGGCCGCAGATCGCGCGCGAACGCGTTGCGGCAAAGTGCCATCATCTGCGCGTGCCTTCCGATTGCGCCATGACCACGCCGAGCAGGACCAGCCCGGTGATCAGATATTGCCATTCCTCGCCATAGCCGCGCAGCCGCAGCACCATCTCGATCACGGTGATCACCACCACACCCGCGCAGCCGCGCAACACCGAACCGGCGCCGCCCCTGATCGCGATCCCGCCCACCAGAACCGCGGCGATCGCGCGATATTCGTAGCCGCCGCCGATATCCATGTCGCCAGAGCCATAGCGCGCGGCAAGCAATATCCCCGCCAGCGCGCTGGTCGCGCCGGCGATCGCATAGGCCGCGATCACCGCGATCGGGACATCCACCCCAACGGTCCGCGCGGCCTCGCGATTGCTGCCGGTCATGATGATGTCGCGCCCGATCCGGGTGAACGACAATATCGCCTGCCCCGCCAGCGCGCAGCCCGCGAACAGCCAGGTTTCGAACGGAAGCATCCATATCCGCCCTTTGAAGAAGGCAAATCCGTCACCCCCGGGATAGATCCGCTCGCCGCCGGTCAGATGCGCCGCGATGCCCAGGATCAGCGTCAGCGCGGCGATGCTCACCAAAATCGCGTTGGCCCGGAAATATCCGACGACAACCCCCTGTGCGGCGGTGATCGCCGCGCCGAACAGCAGCGCGATCAACACCGCCGGCACCAGGCCCGCGCCGAGGCTGGCCATGAACACCACCGAGGCCGCCGACACGGTCGCACCGAGCGCCAGCGACATGATGTTGCCGCTGATCGTGATGAAACCCATCCCCACCGTCACGCAGCCGACGAAGGAAATCGCGCTCAGCATCGACAGCAGACTGAGCCGGCTGAGAAATCCCGGTGTCAGCAGCGCCCAGATCAGCAAGGCGCCGCCCCCGCCGCCGCGCAGCAGCAGTGCGGGGCTGGCCGCGCGCGTGACGCGCAGAAGCGCGCCGGTCACGCCGCCTGCTGCTGGGTGATGTCGGCGAGCAGGCCATGCATCGTCACCGCCGCACGGCCCACCTGGCGCACCACCCGCCCGCGATACAGCGTGATCACCTCATCGGCGAGTCCCATAACCTCCTCCAGATCGGAGGATGCCATCACAACGCACCACCCCTCATCGCAAAACCGCCGCACCAGCCGATAGATTTCCGCACGCGCGCCGACATCCACCCCGCGCGTCGGCTCGTTCATCAGCAACACGCCCGGCATTGCGCCGTCGATGATCCGCCCGAAAGCAAGCTTCTGCTGGTTGCCGCCGGAAAGGTCGGCTGCCACCACATCCAGCCGCGCCGGGCGCACCGCCACCGCCGCCGCCAATTCACCCGCGATCGTTCGCATCGCCCGTCGGCGCAGCAGCCCGCCGCGGCTGAACCGACGCAGTTGCCCGCACAGCAGATTTTCCGCGATGGTCAGGCGCAGAAAAATTCCCTCGCCCGCACGGTTCTCGGAAATGAACCGCACCCCCGCCGCGCGTGCCCGGCCCACCGAGCGAAGCGGCACGCGGCGTCCGCCGATCGTGAATTCCCCCGTGGCCGCCTCGTTCAATCCGCAAAGCGCCCGCAATGCCTCGGTGACACCCGAGCCGATCTGCCCGGCAAGACAGGTCAGGCTGCCGGCGCGCGCGGAAAAATCGATCCCGTGCACCATGTCGGGCACCGCCAGCGCGCGCACGCTGAGGGCGGGCCGCCCATCGGCTGGCGCCGCGCGCGGCGGGGGATACAACTCGCCAAGTTCGCGCCCCAGCATCGCCGAAATCAATCCGGCCCGGTCGATCGCGCCGGTCGCGGCATCGCCGACCAGCGCGCCGTTGCGCAGAACCGAGACGGAATCACAAACCTCGAACACCTCGCCGAGCCGATGGGTGATATAGATGATCGCGTGTCCACGCGCGCGCAGCCGCCGCAAGGCCTCGAACACATGCGCGATCTCGACATCCGAAAGTGTCGCGGTGGGTTCATCAAGGATCAGAATGCGGGCATCGCGCGTCAACATCCGCGCCACTTCCACCAGTTGCTGCCGCCCGATCCCGAGCGTGCCGACCTGGCGGTCCAGCCGCAGCCCCTCCAGCCCCACCTCATCGAGTGCGGCGCGCGCGCGCTCGGCAAGTGCGCGCCTGCGATGCCACAGCGGCACGGTCTCGTTGCCCAGCCAGATATTGTCGAGCACCGACAAATTCGGCGCGAGGCTCAGCTCCTGCGACACCAGCGCGATCCCGAGCTTTTGCGCATCCGCCGGCGAGCGGATTGTGGCCACCACACCGTCGATCGTGATTTCGCCAGAGTCGGCCGGCTGGTTGCCGGTGATGATCTTGACCAGCGTGCTCTTGCCCGCCCCGTTCTCGCCGCACAGCGCACGAATCTCGCCGGCACGCACGGAGAGGCTGACATCGCGCAAAACCTCGACAGGACCGTAATGCTTGCCGATTCCACGCGCCGACAGAAGCATCAGCGCGCCACCATCAATAGCTGCACCCTTGCGCGAATTCCGCGACGTTGGCCGCGGTGATGGTATGGATCGGCACGAGCTCCTCATGGGCCAGCCGCTTGCCTGCGAAAAAATCCGCCAGCTTCACCGCCGCCACGCGCGCCTCCTCCACCGGGACCTGGGTGTTGGTGGCATATTGCGTGCCGGCACGGATATGCTCGATGCCATCCTTCATGCAGTTGCTGGCGACAACCACGATGCCCTTCTGCGCCACCCCGATCGGAAACCCTGCCGACTGGATCGCCAGAATCGCGCCCGAGGCCTGGTTGTCCGCCATCGCGAACACGCCATCGATGCCGCCGCGCCCGGCGAAACGCACCAGCAGATCGCCGGTGATCTTCTCGCTCAGCGCGGTGTTCCACCTGCCATCCTGCACCGCGACCAGCGTGACCTGTGGCTGACGGGCAAGTGCCGCACGGAAACCTTCCAGCCTGCGGCTCGCATTGAGCTGCGTCGCGGTTCCGGTCACCGCCACCACCTGCGCGGTGCTCTTGCCCTCGGCGGCCAGCCCGGCCAGCAAATTCTGCCCGGCGAGATTGCCAAGCTCGGTCTGATCCACACCGATATAGGAAACATACAGCGCGTCATTGGCATCGTCGCCGGGGTTCACCACCAGGATCACCGGAACCCCCGCCGCCTTGGCCCGCACCAGTGCCGGACGGATCGATTGCTGATTGATGATCACCAGCAGGATCACGTCGAATTTCTGCGCGATCGCGTCATCCACCTGCTGCGATTGCAACGCCGCATCGAACGGGGAAGTCATGTTGGTGACGGCAAATTTTTGCGGCCCGGCTTCCTTGAGGAAGGTCGCGGTCCAGGCGCCCATGTAGGCCTGGGTGTTGGCGGTGCTGAGCAGCGCCACCCGCCGCGGCTCCTGCGCCTGTGCCGTGGTGAGGCAAGTCGCCAGAAGACAAATCCCCAGCCAAAGGCGCCGCGACGTATGCTCAAGCATGGTCCATCTCCTCCGCGATCCAGCGTCCAACCGCCGTCAATCGTTCGTCCTCGTGCCAGCCTGCAAGAATCTGCACCCCCACCGGCATGTCCTCAACCGCCAGCAGCGGCAGGCTGATCGCAGGTGCGCCCAGCACCGAGGATGCCTCATTGAAGATCGCGCTGCCCTGGTCCATGCCGATCGGCGCCGGACCAGGTGCTGCGAGGGTGATGAAGCCGTCGCAACGCCGCGCCAGCTCCTCATGCATGTTGCGGAAATGCGCGCGTCGCACCAGTGCTGCGCGATAGCGCTCCTGCGATGTGTTCTCGCCCTCGGC
>DAHWBL010000031.1 GCA_027323595.1 Acetobacteraceae bacterium
CCGTCTCGGGCGCACGGCTGCACGCGAACTATTATCGCGTCGGCGGCGTGAAGTCGGACATGCCGGCCGGGCTTGCCGATCGGATCGGCGAATGGGCGGACGGGTTTCCTCGCTTCATCGACGATCTGGAAACATTGCTGACCGGCAACCGGATATGGAAGCAGCGCACCGTCGATATCGGGGTGATGAGCGCCGAGCAGGCGCTGGCCTGGGGCTTCACCGGCCCGTGCCTGCGCGCATCGGGCATCGGATGGGACCTGCGCCGGTCGCAACCATACGAAAAATATGCCGAGCTGGACTTTGAAGTTCCTGTCGGACGCAATGGCGATTGCTATGATCGCTATCTGGTGCGCATCGCCGAGATGCGGCAAAGCCTGCTGCTGATCAAGCAGTGCCTGGCGAAAATGCCGGCCGGACCGGTGAAAATCGAAGACCGCAAATTCACCGCGCCGAAGCGTGGCGAAATGAAGCGCTCGATGGAGGCGCTGATCCATCACTTCAAGCTGTACACCGAAGGATTTCACGTCCCCGCCGGTGCCACCTACACCGCGACGGAAAGCCCCAAGGGCGAGTTCGGCGTGTATCTGGTGGCGGACGGCACCAACAAGCCCTACCGCTGCAAAATCCGCTCGACCGGCTTCGCGTTTCTCCAGGCGGTGGACGTGATGAGCAGGCGCCACATGCTGGCCGACACGGTCGCGATCATCGGATCGCTCGATGTCGTGTTCGGCGAGATCGACAGGTAATCGCCATGACCGACGAGCCGAGCGAATTCGTCTTTGACGCGCACAGCGAAGCGCTGATCCCCGCGATCATCGCGAAATATCCGGCCGGCAAACAGGCGAGCGCGGTGCTGCCGCTGCTCGATCTCGCGCAGCGGCAGATGAAACGGCAGACCGACAGCGCCTGGGTGCCGCGGGTCGCGATGGATGTGATCGCCGCGCGGCTGAGCATGCCGCCGATCCGGGTTTATGAGGTTGCGACATTTTATTTCATGTTCAACATGAAAAAGATCGGCAAACATCATCTTCAGCTGTGCACCACGACGCCGTGCTGGCTGCGTGGCTCCGACGATGTGGTGGCGGCGTGCCGCAAGCACACCGGCATCAAAGGCTGGGGCGAGACCAGCGAGGACGGCATGTTCACCATGACCGAGGTGGAATGTGTCGGTGCCTGCGTCAATGCGCCGATCCTGCAAGTTGACGATGATTTCTACGAGGATATGGACGCAGAGAAGGTCGAGATGCTGCTTGCGGCGTTGCGGCGCGGCGAGAAGCCGCCCGTCGGGTCGATGGCCGGGCGGCAGACCTCTGCGCCAGAAGGCGGACCGACCACACTGACCGGGATCGAGGGGTGAAGCGATGCTGAACGACAAGGACCGCATCTTCACCAATCTCTACGGCGTGCACGACCCGATGCTGGCCGGCGCGCGCGCGCGCGGCGACTGGGACGGCACCGCGGCACTGCTCGCGCGCGGGCGTGACGGGCTGATCGATGAGGTCAAGGCATCCGGGCTGCGTGGCCGCGGCGGTGCGGGATTTCCGACCGGCATGAAATGGTCCTTCATGCCCAAACAATCCGACGGCCGGCCGAGCTATCTGGTGGTCAATGCCGATGAGAGCGAGCCTGGAACCTGCAAGGATCGCGATATCATCAGGCACGATCCGCACAAGCTGATCGAGGGCTGCCTGCTCGCGAGCTTCGCGATGGGGGCGGGCGCCTGCTACATCTACATCCGCGGTGAGTTCTACAACGAGGCGGTGGTGTTGCAGGCGGCGATCGACGAGGCCTATGCGGCCGGGTTGATCGGCAAGAATGCCTGCGGCTCGGGATATGATTTCGAGCTGTATCTGCATCGTGGCGCGGGGGCGTATATCTGCGGCGAGGAAACCGCGTTGATCGAGAGCCTGGAAGGCAAGAAGGGAATGCCGCGGTTGAAGCCGCCGTTCCCCGCCGCGGTCGGGCTGTACGGGTGTCCGACCACGGTGAACAATGTCGAGAGCATCGCCGTGGTGCCGACCATTTTGCGACGCGGGGCCGCCTGGTTCTCGGCGTTGGGGCGTCCGAAAAATTCCGGCACCAAATTGTTCTGCATCTCGGGGCACGTGAACAAGCCCTGCAATGTCGAGGAGGAGATGGGAATCCCGCTGCGCGAGCTGCTTGAAAAGCATGCCGGCGGGGTGCGTGGGGGATGGGACAATCTGCTGGCGGTGATTCCCGGCGGATCGTCGGTTCCTTTGCTGCCCAAGGAAATTTGCGACACCGTGCTGATGGATTTCGACTCGCTGCGCGATGTGCGCTCCGGGCTTGGCACCGCGGCGGTGATCGTGATGGACAAATCCACTGATGTCATCAAGGCGATCGCGCGGCTGTCGCATTTCTACAAGCACGAAAGCTGCGGCCAGTGCACGCCATGTCGTGAGGGGACCGGGTGGATGATGCGGGTGATGAACCGCATGGTAGAGGGGCGTGCCTCGTCCGCCGAGATCGACACGCTGGAGCAGGTGACACGCCAGATCGAGGGCCACACGATCTGCGCGCTCGGCGACGCGGCGGCCTGGCCGATCCAGGGGCTGATCCGGCATTTCCGACCGGTCATGGAGGCGCGGATCGCCGCCTATCGTGGCCAGGTGTCACCCAAGATGGCGGCGGAGTAGGGCGATGGCCAAGGTCACCATCGACGGGGTCGAGCTGGAGGTTCCGAACGGTTCGGCGCTGATCCAGGCGTGTGAACTGGCAGGCGTGGAAATTCCGCGCTTCTGCTATCACGAACGCCTGTCGATCGCGGGCAATTGCCGGATGTGCCTTGTCGAGGTCGAGAAGGTTCCCAAGCCGGTGGCCTCCTGCGCATGGCCGGTGGCCGACGGCATGGTGGTCAAGACCGACAGCGCGATGGTGCGCAACGCGCGCCGCGGCGTGATGGAATTCCTGCTGATCAACCATCCGCTGGATTGCCCGATCTGCGACCAGGGCGGCGAATGTGACCTGCAGGACCAGGCCGTGGGCTACGGCATGGACCATTCGCGCTACGCGGAAAACAAGCGCGCGGTGAAGGACAAGGATCTCGGTCCGCTGGTGAAAACCGTGATGACGCGCTGCATCCATTGCACGCGCTGCATCCGCTTCTCCACCGAGATCGCCGGCGTGCCCGAGCTCGGCGCGACGGCGCGCGGCGAAAACATGGAAGTCGGCACCTACGTTCAGAAGGCGCTGAGTTCCGAATTGTCGGGCAATCTGATCGACATTTGTCCGGTCGGCGCGTTGACCTCCAAGCCCTATGCCTTCGTCGCGCGGCCGTGGGAATTGACCAAGGTGGACAGTGTCGACGTGCTGGACGCGGTGGGCTCGGCGATCCGCATCGACAGCCGCGGTGGCGAGGTGCTGCGTATCCTGCCGCGCCTGAACGAGGCGGTGAACGAGGAGTGGCTGGCCGACAAGGCGCGCTTCTCCCTCGACGGGCTGAAACGGCGGCGGCTGGATCGGCCCTGGGTGCGCGAGCACGGCAAGCTGCGTGCGGCGAGCTGGGGTGAGGCGTTCGCGGCGATCGGAGAGCGTGTGCGCGGTCTCGCGGGCGCGCGGATCGGCGCGGTGGTCGGTGATCTTGCTGATTGCGAAAGCATCGTTGCACTGAAAGATCTGATGGGCGCGCTTGGTTCGCCAAATCTGGATTGCCGTCAGGACGGTGCCGCCGGTGATGTGTCGCGGCGGGATTTCTATCTTTTCAACAGCACCATCGCCGGCATTGAACAGGCCGACGCGCTGCTGATCATCGGTGCCAACCCCAGGCATGAGGCGCCGCTGATCAACGCGCGCATCCGCAAGCGCAGCCTGGCCGGCAAATTCCCGGTCGGTGTGATCGGGCCGGCGGCGGAACTCACCTATGATGCGCGCTGGCTTGGTGACGGGCCGCGCGCGATCATCGATCTGGATGAGGATTTCAGACAGAGCCTGCGCGCGGCGCAGCGCCCGATGATCGTCCTTGGTGCCGGCGCGCTGGCGCGCCCCGATGGCGCCGCGATCCTGGCGGCTGCCTGGGCGCTCGCCGCCGAGGTGGGGGCGCTGTCGGAATCCTGGCACGGCTTCAACGTGCTGCAGCATGCCGCCGCGCGGGTCGGTGCGCTGGATCTGGGCTTCGTGCCTGGACCTGGCGGGCGCGATCTCGCCGCGATGATGGGCGGCGGTGTTGCGGTGCTGTGGCTGCTGGGGGCTGACGAGTTCGATACTTCGGCGATCGGCGCGGAGACCTTCGTGATCTATCAGGGTCATCCCGGAGATCGCGGCGCCGCCAGGGCGGACGTGATTTTGCCGGGCGCTGCCTACACCGAAAAGAGTGGCACCTGGGTGAACACCGAGGGGCGGGTGCAGCGCGGCGCCGCGGCCATTTTCCCGCCCGGTGAGGCGCGCGAGGACTGGCGCATTTTACGCGCGTTCAGCGAGAGCATCGGCCAGCCGCTGCCCTATGACGATCTGGACGCAGTGCGCGCCCGGCTTGTCGCAGTGAACCCGGTTTTTGGGGCGGAAGGCATGGCGCATGCGCCCTCCTGCACCGATCCGAGTGCGCCGGCGGCGGCCGGGCCGGTTGATCCGTCGGTGTTTGTGCCGACGATCGCCAATTATTACATGACCGACCCGATCAGCCGGGCCAGCGCGACCATGGCCGCGTGCACCCAGGCCCGAGCAGCGGTATTG